>SBAX01000305.1 GCA_005240095.1 Phycisphaera mikurensis | reverse complement strand
GGCCCGGCTGGATCAGATGATGGCGGCGTGAATCCCATGGCCGGAAGTCTTACACAAAAACGGCTGAATCGATTCCACTTGAACCCCGAGCCAAGACACGGCTTGATCGGCCGTGATTCAAACTCAGCTTGCATCACTTCCAAGGGCTGGAAGGTACTCTATGTTGCGGGGATACGATTCGGCGCACAGATGGACGCCGCCAACGACAACGAGAGCGCGCCCTTTGCACAGGAGCCGCTCGCGCCCGAGCCGAAGGACGCCGAGCCAGCGCCGTGGTTGGTACCTCATCGCTGGAAGCCCGGCCAAAGCGGCAACCCTTCCGGCCGCCCTCGCGAGTCCGGCTCCTTGGCCGCGGCCCTGCGCCGCGTGGGGGTGAAGCCTGCCAAGACCCGCGTCGAACTGACCAAGCTCGCCCAGCAATTGGGCATGGATCCCGAGGAGGCGCGCAATATCGACGTGGTCGCGGGGCTGGTCTACGACGGCATCACCCAATTGCTGATCCGCACCGTCAAGGGCAGCACCGGGGCAGGCGACAAGCTGGTGGGGCTGCTGCAACTGTTGTTCAAGGCCTTGGACGGCGACGAGAAGCGCATCACCCTGACCGGCCCCGGAGAATTGGAGTCCGCCCTGGCCAGCGTCTCCAATGCCCTGGGCTTCAAGACACCCGTGGCGGTTCCCCCGACCTGCAGTCTGGCTGAGGCGGACCCACCGGACGAGCCGTGATCGCCGCGGCCGCGAGCATGGAGCCTTCCATCGCCTCGCAACCCCCTCCTCGCACCCTGCGTTGGTGGGACCACCAGCGCCGCTGGTTGGAAGACCCTTCCCGGCTGCGGGTGTGCTGCAAGGCCCGGCAGATCGGCATGTCCACGGCCCTGGCCACCGAAGCCCTGCACGCGGCAGTGTACGGCGAGACCACGGTCATCGTGTCTGCCTCCCAGCGCCAGGCCTCCGAACTGCTCCGCAAGGCGGTCCAGTTGCTGCCTCTGGTCACCGTGGCCGCTGAGGGGGCGGTGCAGGTCGACAAGCAGTCCGCCGAGGCCATCGAGCTTTCCACGGGCGGGAGAGTGATTTCCCTGCCCGCGTCGGCTGCTACCGTCCAGGGCTTCACCGGGCACGTGGTCATCGACGAGGCGGCGTGGATTCCCGACGTGGAGAGCCTATGGCTGGCTATTGTTCCCACCATCTCCACCAGCAGCGCCTATCGGCTCAGCGTGGTGTCTACCCCCGGACCCCGGGCGGGGATGTTCCATCGTCTCTGGCACAACGCGGATCAGGCTTGGTCGCGGCACTGTGTGAGTATCTACGATGCCCAGGCCGGGGGAGCGCCGCACGATATCGAGGCCCTGCGGGCGGCGGTGGCCGACGAAGCCACCTGGCGGGCGGCCTACGAATGCCAGTTCGTCGACGAGGCCCATGCCCTGCTGCCCTACGACCTGCTCTTGGCGCGGGTCGAGGAGGGACTGGCCTACCACCTCAGCGCCAAGACCCTGTTTGCGCCCGGTGATTTCTACGCCGGCTACGACGTGGGTCGCAAGCACGATCTATCCGTCCTGATCGTGGTGCAGCGGGTAGGCCAACAGTTTCGCTGGTGCGGGGCGGTGGAGCTTCGCCAGGCCCCGTTCGCCGAGCAGTTCGAGCTGCTCGCCAGCGTCTTGAAGCTCCGCGCCTTGAGGCGGCTGGCCATCGACCAGAGCGGCCTGGGCATGCAGCTGGCCGAGGAGCTCACCCGCAAGTATGGCCGGCGGGTGGAGCCCATCACCATGACCGCCCCGGTCAAGGAGGCGCTGGCCTCGCGGATCCTGGCCGCCTTCCAGAGCGGGGATGTGACCATCCCCGATCACCGGCCACTGATCGACGACCTGCACTCCATGCAGCGGACCATTACCCTCTCCGGCAACGTGCGCTACGCCGCCCCTCGCGATGCGGGCAGCCACGCCGACCGCTGGACGGCCCTGGCCTTGGCCCTGCAAGCCGCGGGCACGACCCAGATCTTCCTCCCCCTTATCCAGCGGCCTCCCGGCCTTACGCGGCGCCAGCAGATGGAAATGTGGCCGTAGTTGGGCGACCGTCCCGCCTTCCCTAAGCGCATGCCAGGCAAGGGTTTATGGCCTTGCCGGGGGTAGCCGTAAGAGGTAAGTCCCGAGCTACGCTTTGGTACAAAAGCGTAGCTCAAAAAGGGAGGCCGAGGAATGGCAACGCAAGCAAGTCGAAAGCGGCCGTCGAAGACGCCGATGCTGCGTGTGTGGCTGCCGGCGGAGTACAGACCCACCGGCGCGCCGAGGACGCATCGAATCGCGCCGAAGCGCCGCCTGCCGCCGGAAGTTCTCTCCGACGCCGAGGTCTGCGCGCTCATGGAGGCCTGCGGACGCTACGCGCCGACCGGCCTGCGCAACCGCGCTCTCATCGCGCTGCTCTACCGCTCCGGCCTGCGGATCAACGAGGCGCTGAGCCTGTATCCCAAGGACCTGGAACTCTCGGATGGCTGCGTTCGCGTGCTGAACGGGAAGGGTGGCAAATCACGAACGGTGGGTCTCGACCCTGGTGCTGCCGCCATCATCGAGCAATGGTCGGAGGTGCGGACGCACCTGGGATTGAACGGCCGCCATCACGTCTTCTGCTCGCTGACGGGCAGCTCCATGTCCGACGCCTATGTGCGGCGTTTGCTCAAACAACTGGGCAGCAAGGCGGGCATCGACAAGCGCGTCCACGCCCACGGCCTCCGCCATACCCACGCCGCCCAGCTCCGCGCCGAAGGAGTGGACATCGCCATCATTTCCCGTCAGCTGGGCCACGTCAGCATCACCACCACCGCCCGGTACCTCGACCACCTCGCCCCCAGAGCCGTGATCGAAACGATGCGGAAGCGAACCTGGGAAAGGGCGTAGGACGCTGATCAGGTGCTGTTTCTCAGGACAGAGTGACCCCTCTCCCCAGGACGGCGAACACGTACTTCCATCGCATCTAATGTCGGATACTCTTTGCTTTCATGAGAGATCCGCGAGCATCACAGATTCTCACAGCGAGGTACCGTGTCCAGGCATGGTACGTTCTCGGGACCCGCGAGTGGCCGCTGGTATCATTCTTCAATAGCGAGCTCGTGCAGACTACCGTGGAACTCGAGGGGGACTCTACTCCGAAGACGGCGCTGCTCGTCGAGTTCAACTCTCGTGTCGCCAGTCTGGAGGACGATTGGTCCGATGACCAGGAGAAGCTCCGCAACGTGTCCGCCCGCTTGAGGTTTTTTTGGCTCGGCCTGCCCGTCATGATCTGCGCGCGGCTCGCAGACATGAACTTCCGCCCCGATGAAAAGGTTCGCGTCAAGATCTGTCATCCAGCCGCAGTCGGTGGACCAGTACCCACCGCACGCGGACCCGGCCTAGGTTACGGCCTGTTCCACAGTAGTCTGTTGACCAAACCATGCCCGCCACAAGTCGACTGGGCAATTCGTTGGTATCTCGCTGGCTTAGATGCTACTGATCCGTTCGCGGAAGCGGTGTGCCTGTGGACAGCCATTGAGGCGCTTGCTCCGACGGTCAAGAAACCACCTCGCTGCGGCAAATGCGATCTCGCTGGCCCGCGACCTTCGGCGTCTGGCCGGTTAGTCCGTGGGTGGGGTCAACGTCGTCGATGTGACATCGTGAACCCAAGGCGGTCGGCGCCAACATGGTGAAGGCTGGTTGCCGTCACGCCGCGCGCCCTTAGTGCATACAGAAGTTCCTGTTTCAGTAGTGCGGGGATTAGAAGTTTCCCGAAGTGTTGGTCGCCAACAAGTCTCCGCAGGAGGTCATCATGTAGCAGCCCGAGCCGTCCCGCGATCGTGAAAAGGGCTTGCTGTGCTTCCGCTCTCGCAAACCGGATCCTCAAGTAAACGGGGCCGATGAACTCGGGGCTGTCTTCGCGGAAAGCGAAGGGGTTATAGTCGAATTGCGCTGTAGGCTCTGGGAGCATGCCAAGGCGCCTCCACTGGTCCTCGGCCTTCTTTTCAAACGCAGCTTGATCGCACCACCAGACAGCCCCGTCATGCTCGAAGTTTTCTACGGCCGCAAAGAAGGCAGCCGCCCAAGGCGACTGTGTCCAATCGAGGAGACGCGTTGGAGCGCCAAAGTGACGCATCACGATCATGGGTCGAATCAGGTCGTCTGGGTGGCCTTGTGCGACGTAGTTCCACTCGATTTCGCCCAGCAGGTGCTGCGCTCGGCTTCGGAACTGTCCTAAGAGGCGTCGCTCCTCTTCCAGCCGTTCGACGTAGGCACGACTTGCCGCGTCTCGGTCAATCGATGGCTGCAGCCGCCAGGATTCAACTGACTGGCCGCGGCAGATGACCCGTCGCCCAGGCGCGCTCAACGAGTCCAGTTGCGCCAAGAGCTCTCGCAGGTCGTTCGGTACGGCCGTATGTCCAATGCTCGGGTATTGTTGTGCCACACAATGTCTCGGATCAAACCGCGCGACAATAATTCTACGCGTCGCGTTTCGGTGTAGCAATGCTCCCGGCCGCGGCTCCCCGAGCCGCAGCCGTTCGGCCACCTCCACGAGGCCGAGGACGAGTCGCAGGAATTCCCCGATCTCCACGCCGCGATCCGCGCCGCCCGGAAGGCCTATCAAACCGACGGCACCATTCCCGACTGGGAAGCCCTCGCCCAGGCGGCAGAGGCCGTCCGTCAGGTCGCCTTCTGATACAGCGGATCAATCCAGCCAGCGGTCTTTGCCCCGCGTCGATCCGCTCATGCCCCTCTCGGCGAAAGTGGAAAACGCGGGGGAAGGAGCCGAGGCCGACGGCGGGCAGGGCGGCTGCTCGCCCTGGCAAGATAAGCCTCGGCTGAGGCTTCCAAGAGAGGATTCGAGGCCCCACCTGGCCTCTTTTCGAGCACCGCCAAACCCGTCCCGGGAGTCAGATTGAGCCTTACGAAAGCCGTGAATTGGCCCCAGAACGGCTTTTGAGGCCGCAGGAGGCGTTTCCCGCACCCCCGGCCAGCCCTCCGCCAGTGAGGCAGGGGTCTTCCGGCTACGTCTGCCGCCTTCGTTGCGGTCTTTTCGGCCGAACGACGCATGAGCACCTGGCGGTTCCGAGCCGGGAGGGGCCGCTATTCCCGGAAATGAGTACGGGCTCGAACAAAAAAACAGTTCCCCGCACTTGACATTGCGCGGCGCCATGCTGCTAATGCACACGAAACGGACTTCAGTTCGAACGCGTTGGCGCCGGGAGTTGCCCCGCGTTTCAAGCCTGGCGAGGGATCGCCCCTCAATTACAACCCGATTGCGTCGAGTGCGCTTTGCGTCGGCTGCGGCACCGAACTGCTTCTCACGGGCCTTGAGCACCTGCCCTCGCATTTCGCTGGACGGCAAGCCGTCCTGCTGGCCGCGAAGCATCGTGAAGGGCGCGCCGGGCACTTCGATGTGAATGTCGATGCAATCGAGAAGCGGGCCGCTGATCCGCGAGACGTACTTGTCGATCTGCAGCGGCGTGCAGCTCTTGCGAGGATCGGTGAGGTCGAGCCTCAGAACGCCTCGCCCGCTCTCGCCGATTGTGATTTTATTGGCCAGAACGGGCTTCCTTCACGTTAGGTATCCTTTCTACCCCCCTCCACCGCCTCCGCCCCCGGTAAGGATTTCATGGGCGCCGAGGTCGACGATCCCGTAGCGCACTCGGAGGAGGAATCCCAAGTCCTTGGGAATCTGCTCGATCGTGTTGACGTCCCAGTCGAGATCGCCGCTGTCGGGCGGCAGGGCGGCGTTCTCGCCCACGTCCTTGCAGGGCGAGGTCACCTGCAAGGCGTAGCTGCCCGCCGCGGGATTGGCGAATTGCGGATCGACGTTGATGTTGTTCCATCCGACGCCCCAGCCCCCCTGGATGTCGCAGTAGGTCGCAAGCGTGGTTCCGCCCGATCCGGTGGAGACCTGATCGAGAACCGGCACCGGGTCGGCGCCACCATAGCCATCGGAATCAAACATCCGCGTGTTGTTCCAGAGGATGCAGTTCTTCAAGGTCACTCCCCCGTCGTTGTCCGATATCGCCCCGCCGGGTTGATAGTAGGACTCGTTGTCGGCCATGGTGCAATTGACGAAGGTGGGCGAGCCTTGGCGGACCAGCACCACGCCGCCCTGTCCGGCCTTGTTGTTGTGGAAGAGACAATTGACAAACAGCGGCGAGCCTTCGTCAACGTAGACGGCCCCGCCGCCGAGGGTGTCGCGGGGATTGGTGGCGGCCGTGCCATTCTTTCGAAATGTGCAATTGATGAACTGCGGCGATCCGGTCCCGCGTATGGTCACGGCCCCGCCGAAATAGGTGGCGCTGTTTTCCTCGAAAACCGTGTTGACGATGATGGCACTGCTGCTCTGCAGCACGATCGCGCCGCCCTCGCCGTTCTGGTCGCGGCCGTTGCGCAAGGTGAACCCACGGAGGATGGTGGCCGCTGACTCGCCGTTGCCCGTCACGCACTGCGTAGCGCCGCCTCCATCGATGATGGTCACGTTGACTGCCGGGTTGCTTTGCGACACCGCCGTTTCGGTGCCTGCGAATCCGCCGTAGATCTTGATGCCCGTTTTGAGCGCAAAAGGACCGTACGTCCCCGCCTGCACCCAGATTTCATCGTTGGTCTGGCTATTCCCCAGAGTCAAGGCGGTGCCCATGAGGCAGGCGTTTGCCCAAGTGCTGCAATCGCCGGTCCCCGTCGTCTTTACATACAACGTGGCCGCAGAGGCGGGAATCACAGAAAGGCTGAGAGCGGAAGAAACGCAGCAGAGGGAACGAAGTGTGCGGTTTCTCGCGAACATGGCATGGCTCCAAGATTGTTAGCTCAATACGATCACTATGGACAGCCGGTCGTGTCGCAGGCTCCTCCGGGGCACTGGGTGTTATCCGCGCAGGGTCCGCCATCGTTCGTACCTGCGACGCAGTAACCGCAGCATCGCCCGCATTTGTCGCGACAGAGGCCGGTCGAGCATAGGGCCCCCTGGCCAGTACACTCGTTGCCACCGACCGTGCATGCACCACCGTCGTTGGTGCCACCGATACACTTGCCGGTCGCCCCGCAGGTGCCCGTGGTGCAGGTGCCGCCGTCGCACTGGCTGTTGGCGTCGCAGGGGATGCCCGGCCGCGTGCCGCCTACGCACATGCCGCAGTGCTTGTTCGAGGTACATTGCTCGCCTGCTCTGGGGCCTCCGGCCGCGCACGCCCATGTGCAGAGTCCCACGGTGGTGCAGCGGAATGCCGGTGGATTGTTGCTATCACAATCGGAATCTTCATCGCACCAGATGCCCGCATTGGGCCCGCCCACACACAGTTTGCAGTGCTCGGGTTTCGTACACGCATGGTCGCAGGTGACAAGCGACGGGCAGCGACACGGACCCTCAAAGGGGTAAGGCGTCAGCTTGTAGGCCGCCACGACATGCCCTACGTCCAAAGCGTCCACGTCGCGGTTGAGGTTCGGCAGGTTAGGCTGAACCTGCGCCTCCGCATGCTTGGGCGCCCCGACGGCCTTCTTAAAGTTGTTCACCGTACCCACGATGTCGATGGCGTTGGGCTGGCCCACCGTGGCCGGTGGGGCGAAATCGGCGGCGATGTCCCCCGAGCGCCCCGTCTGGGCATAGATGGCACAGGAGGCTGCGGGGCAGGTGGAACCGGTATAGGCGGGATCGCACACCGAGGCCTGTTCAGGGGCCGGACCGGGCTGGGGCACGATCTGAATGACGTAGTCCGAGCTGGGCATGATTTCCGCCCCGGTCACATGAACGACGCCTTCCCCGCGCCAGTCATGGTAATAGGGCGTACACTGCAAGCGCGAGGCGCGGTAGTTGCCGAAGCCTGGCAGCTCCTGGGCTTCGAGGTATACACGCGGCTTCCCCACCCAGCGGGCGCAGCCGCCCACATCGTTCGACTGGGCTTCCGTGCAGCCTGTGGGTGTCCCGCAGGAGCTGCCGGTGTTCGAACAGGTACCGGTGTCGCAGGGGCCAAAGTAGCAGTCCCCGTCGCTCGCGCAGGGTTCGATAGGGGAGTTGGTACACCCATTGCAATCCGCGTCGGTTGAGCAGTTGCGGAAAATCCGCGGCCCGGCGGCGCAGATTGTGTTGACACACGCTCCGGACGGAGCGGAATTGCAAGTTCCCTGGCAATCGGCGTTAGCGGCGCATACGAGATAGTGATCTGCAATGCACTGGCCGCAGCTCGTATCCGTCGCGCAGTGCTGGTTCAGTCGGGGACCGCTGACGCACATGCGGCAATCGGCGGCGCCGTGGCAATGGTAACCACGCCCCGGAGTCGAAGGGTTCATACACACTGCGTTGGCATCGACATCGAAGGCACTCACATCTACAGGCGGGATGGGCTGGGAACACCCGGGTACCGGCGGCACCGGGCAAGTTGGCGGCGTATTGTAGGATGGCACGGGGTGGTGCAGGTCGAGCATGGTCACTTTGAGGGCAAATAGGTACTCCTGTTGCGGCTCGCCCGTCACGATCTCTGGATGGGTGACGGAAAAGCTGAGAAAGCGGTTGCGACGGGGAGGGTTGGACTGCGCTGCTATGCGAAAGTTGTCCACGCAGCGTCCGTTGAGACAGGCGACGCAGCCCGTGGTTCCTGGGCAATCGACATCGACGAGGCACTCGATGCACACGCCGCCGACGCACGTCTCCTCGTAGGGGTCGCCATCTGCACAATCGGCGTTGGTCACGCAGGCGGCCGACGGGAACTCGTAGGCACCCATGTCCACAATCAAAGGTGAAGGATACTCGAGGTCGGGAGCCGACTGTACTGCCTCTGTCGTGGGTCCGTTGACAAAGCGTCGCAAGCGTGACAAGTCGAGTGGCGTGTGCTCATTGGTGTTCGTATCGCCGTCCAGGTCCGTTGCGTCATTGCGAACGAGGACGTTATCGCCGGCATCGATGCAACGAGACAGCGCCTGAAGCCGGAAGTCGTTGTCGGCATAGGTATAGACAGTATTGTCGGGACCATCCGGGTCGTTGAAGAGCGGATTGTCCGATGCACTTGTGCCAAGATTGCCAGCCGCGAAAGTCACATCGGGGTCGACGTCGCCGGCAGTCGTTTGCTGCACGTTGCTATATCTCACCGTCACAAGGCCAGACCCCTCATCGCGGATCTGCCGCCCGGTACTGGCCACACCGTTCCAGATGATGGTGGTGTTGTTCCAGACGATGGAGTTGACTATATCCCCTTGGGAATTCTCGGCGAAGAAGATGCCGCCCCCGTCGGTCTGGTTGGGACCCGAGCTGCCGCCACGCACCGTGTTGTAAGCGACCGTGGAATCCGCGAGCAACAGCCCAGTTAGGCCTTGGATCCCTGCGACCTGGACACCGCCGCCTCGGCCTCTCGCATTGGTGAGCGGCCCGGCGACGTTCCAGGCGACGAGCGAGTTTACCAGCCAGGGATCGGTGATTTTCACGGCCGCTAACCCGCCACCGTCGAACCTGGCCCGGTTATTGACGATTTGCGTATTCACGACCCGGGCCTCCTCCGACGCATGCAACCAGGCTCCTCCGCCGCTGTTTCCGTCATTCTCGGCAATCAGAGAGTCAACAATCCAGATCGGGCCGCCCCCTGGAAGATAGTTCGGGGGAGGAAGACGTCCGTCAGTGCTGATTCCTCCGCCGAGTTGGCCACCATACGGCGCCCGATTCTGGAGGACGGCGCAGCGGAAGATCCTCGCCCCGGTAGCCGGAGGCGGATCGAAATCATTATCCACGAGGACGATGCCCGCCCCGTTACCTCCGCGTCCTCTCATGATCGTGAACCCGTCGAGGATCGTCTGCTCGTCAAACGTGTGCAGGAAAGTCACGACGTGGAGCGCATTGTCGTCATCGCTTCGGACGGTGAAGCCGTCTTCGTCCAGGCAGCGCGTTCCCGTCCAAGTGACGGCTCCCGTAAACGACAGGTTTCCGCTCCCGTCCACACCTAACCAGGTATCGTCGTTGACGCACTGGACCTGGGAAGTAATGTCGTCATCGCCGTTCAAGTCGCCGGAGAGGATCGAGTCCGTGGCAGAATCAACCGTAAAGAGGTCGGGGTCAAGAGGGCGTTGAACGAGCAAGGTTTCCGTTCCCGCGAAGCCGCCGTAGATCTTCAAGTTCTTGTTGACAAGAAAAGTGGCGCTGGTTGATGTGCCGGGGACGTACGTGCCGCGCTGTACCCAGAGCTGGTCACCGGCCTGGGCAACGGTTAGGGCACGCTGAAGCGTGCAGGCGTTGCTCCAGGAAACGCGACAGTCGCTCGTGCCGCTACCATTCGGCTTGACGTAGCGCACCTCGCCAAGAGCCACAGGTGCGGCGAAAAGAACAAACGCAATATGTGCAGGAATGTGTTTCATCGCAACGATTCCTCCGCCCAAAGACCGGTGCGCGCGTGATGCTATCAGTACAGCGCAAAGTTGCTATCCAAACACGAGCGGATTCGATGGAGGTCGATGCCGCGTCGTGACAGTTCTTTGATCGTGGCCCGCGTGTG
>SBAX01000367.1 GCA_005240095.1 Phycisphaera mikurensis | reverse complement strand
CTCTCCCGCGGGGAGAGGGGAGTGAGGCCATCACCCCTGCCCCTTCGGGCTCCCTTGGTCGCCCTCAGCCTGCGAGGGAAGGGGGTTGAGACATGGAATTCCATAGCGTCCATTTTCTGATCTTCTTTCCCGTGGTGCTGGCGGTGTACTTGGGCCTGCGCGGCACGGCGATCGCGCGGCAGGTGTTCCTGCTGGCGGCGAGTTACTACTTCTACATGTCCTGGAGCGTGGCCTACGGGTTGCTCATGCTCGCCATGACCGGCCTCGACTTTGTGGTGGCCGGCCGAATCCATGCCGCGGTGGATCAGCGTGGAAAGCGGGCGTGGCTGCTGCTGAGCCTGAGCAGCAACCTGGGGATGCTCTTTCTGTTCAAATACTACAACTTCTTCGCGGACAACATCGGCAGCCTGCCCCAGCACTCGCTGATCCTTCCGCTGGGCATCAGCTTCTTCACCTTCGAGGCCCTCAGTTACACGATCGACGTGTATCGCGGGGCGATCGTGCCCACGCGAAGCTTCCTGCGGTTCTGCCTGTTCATTTCTTTCTTCCCACGGATGGTGGCCGGGCCGATCATTCGCGCCTCCCATTTCCTGCCCCAGCTTGAAGGCCGGGCCCGTTTCGACGACGCCCGGGCGGAGGAAGGGCTGGGGCGGATGATCTTGGGCCTCTTCAAGAAGCTGTGCATCGCCGACGTGCTGGGGGTCACGCTGGTCGATCCCGTGTTCGCCAACCCCGGCGGCTACGGCACCGCGACGCTGCTGCTGGCGATGTACGGCTACGCCTTCCAGATCTACTACGACTTCTCGGGCTACAGCGACGTGGCCATCGGGGCGGCGCGGATGCTGGGGTTCGACCTGCCCATCAACTTCAACCGCCCCTACAACGCCACGAGCATCCGCGACTTCTGGCGACGCTGGCACATCTCGCTTTCCACGTGGCTGCGCGATTACCTGTACGTGCCGCTCGGCGGGGGCCGGGGTTCGACGTGGAAGACGGCGCGGAACCTCGCGATCGTGATGCTCCTGGGCGGCCTGTGGCACGGTGCGGCGTGGACCTTCGTGGTCTGGGGCGCGGCCCACGGCCTGCTGCTGGCCTGCGGGCGGCTGTTCCATGCGGCCACCGGGATTGAGGCCGACCGCGCCGATCAGCCGCTCGGCTCGAGGATGCTGCGGATCGTGGTCACGTTCCACTTGGCAGCCGCCTGCTTCGTCATCTTCCGGGCCAGCGACTTCGCAGCGGCGAGAGCCTTCCTTACGGGGCTGCTCGAAGGGCAGATGGGGGCGCTCGACGTGCCGCCGATTGCCTTCGTCTTCCTGCTCGCGGCGGCCGTACTCGAGTGGGCTCCGCGAGGCCTGCTCGATGGCGTGCGTCAGGCCTACCTGGGCTTGCCCTCACCGCTTCAGGCCGGGGTCATTGCGGGCAGCCTGCTGCTCTTTGGCGTAGTCGGGGGCACCGGAACGCCCTTTATCTACTTTCAATTCTAAGCCCGGGCATGCCGACGGGCCGATTTTCCTGAAGATTTTTTGCTTGTCGGTCGCCAGCGCCGCGGCCACAATACTCGCCCTGTAGCGCGATCAAGGAATGGGCACTCTGTTTGGTGGCGTTTGAAGGTCGGAGAGAGCAGCGTTATGGCGAAACCGAAGGAACAATGGGCCAGCCGATTGGGAGTCATCCTCGCCGTCGCGGGATCCGCTGTGGGCCTGGGGAACTTCCTGAGGTTCCCGGGAACCGCTGCCGCCAACGGCGGCGGCGGCTTCATGATTCCCTACTTCTGCGCCCTCATCTTTTTGGGTATCCCCATCTGCTGGGCGGAGTGGACGATGGGCAAGCACGGGGGGCAGTTCGGGTTCAACTCCTGCCCGGCGATCTTCGGCGCCCTGGGGCGCAAACCTATTTGGCGCTACCTGGGCGTGCTGGGGCTCATTATCCCCGTCATCATCTACATGTATTACGTGCTCATCGAATCCTGGTGCATGGGGTACGCGTTCAGCTACCTCGTAGGGTGGATTAATCTGGGCCCCGATCCGACGCAGTACGCAGCAGAGAGTGTGCAATACTTCAATAACTTCGTCGGTGCCAACCAGGATGGCCTGATGCTTGATGGCCGAATCCATATCAGCGTCGTCGTCTGGCTGTTCGTCTTCGCAGTCAATTTCTATTTCATCTATCGTGGACTGTCAAAGGGGATCGAAGCTTTCTGCACGTGGGCAATGCCGCTCATGGCCGTCTGCGCCATCATCGTCCTGGTTCGCGTTCTCACGCTTGGAGCCCCAGACCCAGCGCGACCGGAGTTGAATGTCGTGAATGGACTAGGTTTCATGTGGAACCCCAAGCCGCTCGACTCCCAACACAGCACATGGGTATCGGCCCTGGCTCAGCCGAAAGTCTGGATGAACGCCGCCGGCCAGATCTTCTTCAGCCTTTCCGTGGGATTTGGCGTGATTATCAACTACGCGAGCTATCTGAAACGAAAGGACGACGTCGTCCTGGCCGGGCTGACCGCCTCGGGCACGAACGAGTTCTTCGAGGTTTGTCTTGGCGGCCTGATTACGATTCCGGCGGCCTTTGTTTTTCTGGGAGTTGCCGGCGCAGAGAGAGTCGGCGTATTCAGTCTGGGATTCCATACACTGCCCGTTGTTTTCGAGTACATGCCCGCCGGGCATCTGTTTGGGTTTCTGTGGTTTTTCATGCTCTTCCTCGCAGCGATCACCAGTTCGCTTTCGATGCTGCAGCCCGCCATCGCGTTCCTGGAAGAGGCGCTGGGAATCGGGCGGCGCGCGTCGGTTGCTCTGCTGGGCATGGTTACAGGAATGGGATCGCTGTTTGTGATCTTTTTCAGCAAGGACCTGAAGGCCCTGGTCTTCCTCGATGAGACGATCGGAACAATCACCATTGTGGTGCTGGCGGCGGTGCAAACGATCTTATTCGGATGGGTATTCGGCGTGAAGCGCGGAGCGCGCGTGGCCGCGGAGGGTGCGGAAATGAAGCTCCCCGGCTTCTTTCCGTTTGTCATCAAGTATGTAACGCCGGCATATCTGCTGCTCATGCTCGGCCTCTGGTGTTATACTGATCTGGGTCGATATGTGGCCCAGGTTCGCTCGGATCAGGTCGTTGCGTTGACGTTCGGCCTTGTGGTCGTCGTCACCGTGTTCCTGCTGATCCTCATCAACATCGGTGGGCGCCGCTGGAAAGCGGAAACCCGTGAGCTGCCCGGCGGGCGTTAGTGGAAAGCGAGGTTGGCGATGACCGCTGCTGGATGGACCTTCATGATTGCCTCGTGCGGATTTGTCGTGGGCCTTTGCGCATTCTGCTTTTACCGCGTGCTCGCAAAGCCCAGCGCTGCTAACCATATGCACGCGCCCATCGACATCGACACGCACGACAAAGACACATAGGCTCTTGAACCCCGGCATCGGTGGCGGTAAAGACGCCTCGTGCGGCTGGGCGGGAACCTAATCCTTTCCACGACTCCGTTCGACGTCCGCAGCTTCGCGGCCTGGTTCGGACAATGCGCGCTGGTTGGCGTCGCGTCGGGGCTGGCGGCGGCCGGCTTGGTCTGGGCCGTTGGCCTCGTGCAGGACGCCACGCTAGGCCAGGTCTTCGGCATCCACCTGGAGGCGGCCTCAGATCCATCCGCAGAAACCAGCCGACTGTCGAATCTGTGGCTGCTCCCGCTGCTGCCGGCGCTGGGCGGTTTGGCGGTCGGCGTCCTTGCCCTGTTGTTCGGCGCCGAGGTGTATTCCGGCGGCACGGACCGCGTGCTCGATGCCTATCACCGGGGACACGCGCGGTTCTCCTGGTGGGTTCCTGTGGGCAAGTGGTTGGCGTCCATTGTCACCCTCGGGACAGGGGGCAGCGCCGGGCGCGAGGGTCCCATGAGCCTGATCGGAGGAGGGCTCGGGTCGGTCGTTGGAAGGGCGATGCGTGCGGGAGACCGCCGCCGGCGGCTGCTGATGCTGGCGGGGCTGGCGGCGGGCGTAGGCTCGGTGTTCCGCGTGCCCTTCGGGGGTGCGATCTTCGCCATCGAAGTGCTCTACCGAGACGGTTTCGAGGAAGAGGGGATCTTTCCTTGTCTGATCGCTTCGGTGTTCGGGTACGGCACGTTCGTGGCCTTTCACGGAACCGGACACCTGTTCTCCGTTCCGGAGTTCGCGGCCGTAAGCCTGTCGGCGGTTCCGCTTTTCGCACTGGTCGGGCTGGCGGTGGTGCCGTTCGGATATCTCTTCACCCACGCGCTGCACCTTGCCCCGACCGTTTTCGGTGCAACGAAGCTGCCCCGCTGGCTCCAGCCCTGCGCTGGCGGAGTGATTGTGGGGCTCCTCGGGCTCATCCACGTGGACATCCTGGGCATCGGCTACGGTTGGGTTCAGCAAGCACTGGCCCCTGGCGCTATTGCCGGGAGCTCAGCCACCCTGGTGGCCACGTTCCTGCTTTTCGCCCTGGGCAAGATCGTGGCCACGGGTTGCACCGTCGGTTCGGGCGGCTCGGGCGGCACCTTTGCCCCCTCCGTCGTGTCGGGCGCGTTTGTGGGCAGCGCCGTGGGTCATGGGCTGGCGCTGCTGAACTGGAGGGCGGTACCGGAGCCGGCGGCCTTCGCGCTCGCCGGGATGGCCGCCTTCCTCGGAGGGGTGGCGCACGTGCCGTTGGCGGCGGTGGTGATGGTCTGTGAACTCGTGGGAAACTATCAGTTGCTGGTCCCGCTGATGCTCGCGGTGGGGACTTCGTACCTGCTGCTGCACCGCACGACGCTCTACCCCGCACAGGTCGCCAACCCCGCCGCGTCGCTCGTTCATGCCGGCAGCGTGGCTGCGGACGCCCTGCAGACCCTGCGGGTGAGTGACCTTGGGCCGCTGCGACCGCCGCCGGAGAAGATCGCGGCGAACACGCCGCTGGCGCAGGTCGTGTCCCTGTTCGCCGAGCGGCGGCACTCGATCCTTTGCGTCACCGATGCTGAGGGCACGGTCCGCCAAATCATCACCCTCCGCGCGGTGCGGATCATCATGGGCAGCGCCGACATCTGGCCCCACCTGATCGCCGAAGACGCGGCACGCCCGCTGGCGACGGTTACCGTGAATGACTCCCTGGCCCGAGTCATCGATCAGCTCCTCGCCACCGACAGCGATGAACTGCTCGTGGCCGACGAGCATGGCGAAGTCGTGGGCGTTGTCGGACATGATGACATCGCCCGGCTGTCGCTGCATGAGGCGCTGCGGCGAAGTTCACGAAGCACAGAAGGGTGAGTTGGCCTACGGCGGGTGGCCCATCCATCGCGCAGCGATGGGTGGGGTCACGATGATGGAATGCGGACGACGCCGGGGGCAGCCCGGGGCGCTAGGTGTTCGATCATCGAGACCCCCACCCTTTGCTAGCGCAAAGCATGGGGCACCCGGCCGACAGGCTATCGCATCGGTGACGACGTCGCTCTTGGCTGCTTGGCGGCGCGGTTCTTCTGCACGATGGCCCAGAGAATCAGCAGGAAAGCGAGGAGGCGGGCAAGGTACAGATACGTGCGAAGTTCGCTCTCCGTAGCGACCATGGTGAGGACGACACGAACATCGGCGAGGATCCAAAAAGCAATCGCGAAGGTGATGAACAGAGGATCGCGGGTCTTCCGCCAGAACTTCAGGAAGAACAAGCCGGCCACGGCGTAGCCCAGGCACACCGCCCCGCTCAGGAAATGTTGCAGCAATTCCATTTTTGATTGGTCCTCGTAGCGTCGCCCCTTGTGGGCGGCGCTTGAATGTCGGTACGCCTCGGCCGTCAAGCGCCGGGGGACAAGCCCCGACGCTACAGTTGAACGTAGTTCCTAGTCACTGTCCCAAATCAGTCCAAAGAGCAGCAGGCACAGGCCGGTCAAAGTGGCGGCGTGCCTCCAGACCGCCAAGTTCGCCTCCGGATAGACGCTCAAGTCAAAGAACAGGATGACATTGTCAACGGTCAAAGCCCCAAAGAAGAGCGCGCTCCATAGGAGCAGTCGAACCTTGGAGCGGCGGTACCCCCGCACCTGCAGGACCATGCAGGTCAAGCACGTGACCGCGGCGACAATGTAGACGGCGGCAGCGAAGACGTCATTCATTTCGCGGCTCCTTATCCTGCCTTTCCTGTCGCAAGCGGAACGAGTCGGCAAAAGTACGCATCTGCTCCTCGGGGCGAGAGTAAATGAGGCTGATGACGGTGACGGGTCTGGCGGCGTAGGCCACGGCCAGGTCCGCCACGGCCTGGTCCTGCTCCGGCGACGCGCCGGCGTAGCTGAAAGCCGGCTCCGATCCGGCCTCGTCCGCGGCCAGGCCATGAGACGCCAGAACGCGCAGTTGATCGAGGAGAGGTCCACGGTCCACCCGCTGAGTCTGGGCGATCTCACGGATGGTCAGGTACCGCGGGCGGGCGGCATACAACTGCAACAGGACCTCAAGCTGAAGGACGGACGGTATCTTGGTAAGGATGAGATTGCGAACGCTGTCAGGCAGGGGGTCTTGAGCCATTTCGCGGCACGACCTCTGTGGAAAACCGCAATGCCAAACAAAACCTCCCGGGCTCGGGCCCTCGGCAGACGCCCGGCGGGACGCTCGGCGAGCAATGAACTCGTGTGCCTGTTATGCGCGGCGGGCGGGCGGACCGTCAACCGTTCTCGCTGGATTAAATCGATTTTATTTCGATGTTCTCGCGGTGAGGGTGGCGTAGCTTTTTTTGCCGCCGTCGCCGCGTTCGATCGGCTGGCCGAGAGTCGACCAACCTTCCTGCACGATCTGGCCCGTGGAGTCGGTCGTGCCGGCGAAGCCACCTTCCATGTTTCGAAGGTTCTTGTAGCCGACGTCAGCGAGCATCTCACAGGCCATGGCCGAACGCCCTCCCGTCCGGCAGCCAACGACCAATGCCGTGCCCGGAGGGAGCGCTCCCTGCACGACGGAGAGGAATCGAGGGTTGACTTCCATCTGTCCGGTAGCCGGGTTGGGCTCGGCCACAGGCACGTTGTACGCCGAGGGAGGGTGCCCGGCGACGAACTCTGGAACCGTCCGCACGTCCAGATAGACATAGCCGCCGGAGTCCAGCAGCCGCTTGGCCTCTTCGGGTGTGACCTGTGTGATACTCATGCGCGACTCCGCAGCGGCGTGTTGGGGTTTCGCCGAGTGCGCCGTGCACGCCGGCAAGGCAAGAGCCCCAAGAATCGCGGCCCCCAGCGACGAAAACCGACTTTCCATGATTCGCACGGGCGGCTATTGTCTCTCGACGCCAGCGCCGGTCAAACGCCGGCCGGAAATGGAAGACGATCCACGGCTTAGCCGATGGCTCTCGACGAAGACGCCGTGATCGCCGGCGGAGCCGATCAAGGGAGACGTGCCTTCATGAAAACGAATGTGGTCTGGATTCTGAGCCTTGCGGCGGCGACGGCCTTTGCCGAGCCGCCCAAACCGGGCACGGCCCCGCCGGAAGCAACCAAACGCGTTGGGCCTGCCCCGCTGATGAAGGAACTGGCGGACGAACTCACCTATTCCATGGAGCATCTCGTCGCGCCTGACGGGGCTAAACCGTACTACATCAACTACACGGCCTACGAGGAGCACACCGCTTCGCTGGGGGCCTCGCTGGGCGCCGTCACCCAGAGTCAGCGCAACGATGAGCGCAACCTGAACATCGATCTTCGGGTGGGCGACTACAAGGTCGACAACACCCACCAGCTTCGTGGAGGCGGCCCTTCGCACGTCTTCGGCAGTGGGAACATTCCCTTACCTCTGGGCGACGAGCCCGAGGCCGTGCGGCACGCCCTCTGGTATCACACCGACCAGATCTTCAAAAACGCCGCAAAACGTCTGACCCAGGTCAAGACCGATCTGAAGGTCAAGGTGGAGGAAGAAGACCAATCCGACGACTTCAGTCGCGAACAGGCGCACACCTACTACGAGGCTCCGGTGCAGCTCGAGTTCGATCGGGATACCTGGGCCCAGCGCTTGCGGAAGATCTCCGCCATCGCCCGGGAGCATCCGCTTATTTACAACTCCGCCGTGAACATCGGGGCCTATGCCGGAACGCGCTACATGGTGACCAGCGAGGGCACGCGCCTGCAGACCTCGGAGCGGCGTTTTCGAGTCACCATGGTCGCGGGGACTAAAGCCGAAGACGGCATGGATTTGAGCCAGTTCTTCGATTTCAACGCCGCCTCGCCGGAGGGCCTGCCCGACGACAAGACCATCGAGGATGCCTTCCGGAAAGTCATCAAACAGGTGCTGGCTCTGCGGGAGGCGCCGCTTGCGGAGCCCTACATCGGCCCGGCGATTCTGCGAAACCGGGCCAGCGGCGTGTTTTTCCACGAGATCTTCGGCCACCGCATCGAGGGGCATCGCCAGAAGGATGTGACCGAGGGGCAGACGTTCACCAAGAAGCTCAATCAACCGGTCCTGCCGGATTTCATCAGCGTCTACGACGACCCGACCACGGCACGCCTCGGCGATGTCGATCTTCGCGGCTTCTATCGCTTTGACGATGAAGGCGTAGCCGCCACTCGTGCCGCGCTCGTGGAAAACGGCGTGCTGAAGAGCTTCCTCATGTCCCGCAGTCCTGTGAAGGGCTGCCCGAACTCCAACGGACATGGGCGGCGTCAAGCGGGCAACGCCGTGGTCGCCCGCCAGGCCAACCTCATGGTCCAGTCCACCAAACAGATGCCCTTTGAGAAGCTGCGGCAGGCCCTGATCGACGAATGTACGCGGCAGGGTCGGCCCTATGGCTTGCTGTTCGAGGACATCTCCGGCGGCTTTACCATGACCAGCCGCCGCGGGCCGCAGTCGTTCAAGGTCCTGCCCATCGTGGTCTATCGCGTGCATGCCGATGGCAGGCCGGACGAATTGATCCGCGGGGCAGACATCGTCGGCACACCGCTGACCTCCTTCGAAAAAATCATCGCCACCGGCGACGACGTGGGGGTGTTCAACGGCTCCTGCGGGGCCGAGTCCGGATGGGTGCCGGTATCCGCGGCTTCCCCCAGCATCCTCGTGGCCACCATCGAGATCGAAAAACGGACCCGCGATCAGAGCCGCCCCCCGATCCTGCCGCCGCCGCTGGCGAGCGCGCCCGGCTCACAAGAGCAAGAACCGAAAGGAGCGTCATGGTAGCAAGTACGAACTACCAAGTACGAAGGACCAAGGACCTGTTCGCGGACGCGCGGGCATGGATCGTGGGTTTCATGGTTTTGGCGGTGTTTCCCTGCGCCGTGGCTTGGGCAGAGGAAACGGCCAAGGACGACGTGGTCATGCGGGCGATGGTGGATGAACTCGACCGCTCGGTGAAGGATCTGGTTCTCTCCGACCTGCCCCGGCCGTACTTCGTGCAGCTCAACGGCAACGAGCGGCTGACCTACAGCCTTAGCGCCGCCTACGGCGGGCTGCAGCGCTCCAACGAGAACCGCTCCCGCTCCATCGGTTTGCGGGTGCGCGTGGGCTCGTACGAGCTGGACAACACCAACTTCCGCCGGGCGTTCGGGCAGGCCGGCAATCTGGCCCTCGATGACGACTACACAGCGCTGCGGCATTCGATCTGGCTGCTGATGGACCAGGACTACAAGCAGGCCGTCGAGACCCTGGCCCAGAAAATCGCCTATCTCAAGGACAAGACCATCGAGGATCGTCCGGATGACTTCTCTCCCGCCCCGTCCACGGTGTCCATCGAGCCGCCGGGGAAGATCGATTTTGACAAGGCGGTGTGGGAGTCAAACGTGCAGAAGCTTTCCGAGCGCTTTCGTTCTTATCCCAAGATCCAGGACGCGGACGTGACGCTCTTTGCGGGAACCGTGACCGAGTGGATCGTGAATTCCGAGGGCACGCGGCTGCGCACCGGCGACTCGGGCATTCACATCCAGATCGATGCGACCCTGCAGGCCGACGACGGGATGCCCCTGGGAGATTCGCTGAGCTACAT
>SBAX01000077.1 GCA_005240095.1 Phycisphaera mikurensis | reverse complement strand
TTGCCCACTTTCAGGCGGCTTGGACGGGCGCCCGCCCGCTCGCGACTCACGGCTGGGAGCGCGCTGATTTAGACGGCGACGCGGACGTCGGCTGCGACGATGCGAGCCTCTTCGTTGCCGCACTAACCGGTCCGTAGTTTGTGCCACTGCGTGTCAGTGGTTGCGCGATTCTGGACGGCATCATTGACTACGTGTTCACCCTTCGAACACGCAACCCCCCTTCCCCCCAAGCCCAACCGAATCCCCTGCCCCGTTGCGCAAGAAAAAAGGCACCGCCGCGTCGCGACGGTGCCTTCGTGGTTTTTGTCCTGTCTCGCCTTAGCCGATCAGCTTGACCTTGGCGGCCTTGGGACCTTTCTGACCCTGGGTCAATTCGAACGTCACCCGAGCACCCTCGCTCAGGCTGCGATAGCCGTCCGTTTGAATCTCCGTCTGGTGGACGAACACGTCCCCGCCATCGTCGGATTGAATGAATCCGAACCCCTTGGCGTCATTGAACCACTTCACTGTACCTTCCGGCATACGACAAACCTCTACTTCCTCAGCGCCCCCGCTTGGGCCCGTTTGAAACAAACGCTTGCTTCCTATTTTTACGAACCCGCCTTCTCCGGCGGCGCACTAGGCTGAGTATCGCTCGGTGTGACTGAAAAGTCAAATTAGCCGCTTCCAATAACTCATCCGCGCCAGCGCTCTCACGGGCGGTGGCAACATCGTCCGCGGCTGATCGAAAAAGAGTCGGCATCAGCCAGTTGACCATTTGCGAGTAAATTATCAAGTGTAAACTTGTGAAGCTTGCATTGCTAGTGGACGTTCGGAAGACGCCCAAGAGCCATCTACTCTCGGACCACTCGTCCGGAGGCGATCGCGTCTCCGCATCTGGCTTGTTCCACGTGAAACGGGCTCCCTTGCAATCATCCAGGAGCCGGGAGTGAGCGAACGCCCGGGCGACAACGCCTCCGGCACCACCCTGTCGGCAGCGCGAATACCGCCGCCGTTGGGGAATCCCCCGGCGCTTCGGCCATGACGAGAGGATGGTCTGGCATTCGCCGCGAAGCATCGCAACGTAAGCGCTTGTCCGACAGCGGCTTGCGTGGTGCAACACCGCACGATTCCCGCCGAACTCCCCTTGAAAGTGATGGCTAGGAAGGCCACTGGCGCGGACCAGTGGTTCGGCTGATCGCCGCGGAACCGCCGTTTCACGTGAAACGCGTTTCGCACGGCCAATGGAGTTTCACGTGAAACGAGCCACGATCGGGACTGCGCGGGCGGTCTGTGTTTGCATCGGCGTGATCTTGACGAGGAAGGAAAGGGGATCCATGATATGCATCGGAAAGGAGTCCGACATGTCAAAGACGGGCAGGCGGCTGGGCAGGGGTCTGGAGTCACTGGTTTCGAATCTTCGTGGCGGTCTTGGAGACACCCCGCCGGCGGCGGTTGAGCGTACCGAATCCGCACCAGTTGCAGACCAAACGGCGACCACTTCGCGTCCACAAGGCGGCACATTGGGTGCGCTTGGTGGTGCCGATCGTCGGTTCGAGAAACCGGAGACGACGGATAGCGGCGAGCGTGAAGCAATGCTCGCTGTCGATAAATTGACACAGAATCCTTTACAGCCGCGAATTAGTATCGGTGAGGACGGGATCCGGCAGTTGAGCGAGTCGATCCGGAATCATGGGATGCTCCAGCCCATCGCGGTGCGGCGTCGGGGGGCGGGGTATCAGATCATCGCCGGGGAGCGGAGGTGGCGGGCGGCCAAGGCGGCCGGGCTGACTAAGGTGCCGGTCATCATTCGCGAGGCCAGCGATGAGCAGATGCTGGAGCTGGCCCTCATCGAGAATCTGCAGCGCGAGGACCTCAACGCCATCGATCGGGCGAAGGCCTATCAGCAGTTCTGCTCGCGCTTCGGACTCAGCGCGGAGCAGGTGGCCGCCCGGGTGGGCGAGGATCGCTCCACGGTGGCCAACTATCTGCGCCTGTTGGATTTGAGTGATTCGCTTCAGGACCTGGTCGCGTCGGGCAAGATCTCCATGGGGCACGCGCGGTGCCTGCTGTCCACGCCGGACGTCATCGAGCGGCAGCGCCTGGCCGACGCCATCCAGCGGCACGACATGTCCGTGCGGGCCCTGGAAGAAGTGATGCGCCGGGGGCGGGAGCTGCGCGAGAACCCCACGGCCAGTGCGCACAGGGCAGCGGCACAGGAGCGCCTGCGCTCGGCGCACCTGCGAGATCTGGAGCAGCGCTTCGAGCGGGCCCTGAAGACCAAGGTCACCATCCGCGAGGGCCGCAAAAAGGGCAGCGGCAAGGTGGTGATCGAATACTTCACCCTGGACGACTTCGATCGCCTGGCGAGTGCCATCGGTGTGGCACTGGACTAGAAACTGGAAACTAGAGCCTTGAAGAAACGCAGAAACAGCGACGAAGCGACGCAGCGACGGAGCGACGAAGGAAAAAGTACCAAGGACCAAGGACCAAAGACGAGGGGAGCGGCGCAGGACAACGAGACCTACGGGCGGGTTGCGCTTTACCAGTTAACTGCCAGCCTCTGGCCCGATCGCGGTTCCTGATCACGCCAGCAGCCCTCACCCTGCACCCTCTCCCGCGGGGAGAGGGAACGGCTCGGGTCACTTTGGATGGAGCTTCCGGTGGTGCACGTCGACGAGAAGCGTGCGGTCGGCGTCCTTGAGGGACCAGACACAGAGGCGCACGGTCCCGTCCGGCTCGAAGTCGAGACGCACAACGTGCCGGACGATGCGGTCGCCTTCGTAGCCCTTCAGGTCGAGTTGCAGGGCGCCACCTTCGAGCACGGTCACGTCCCCCTCGTACACGGCGCCCCGGTTGGACAGGGCGAGGCAGCGCAACTTATTGGTGCCGGTGTGATGGTAGATATAGGCGTCGAGCAAGTGCATGGGCTCGCTGTCCCCGGTCAGCGCGACCGTCCGCGAGTAGGTCGCATCGACGAGCGGGATCCACTCGACGGTCGACTGGATGTGGAGGGCCTCCCCGGTGGCCCATTCGCCCTTGGCATCCCAGGTGCGGTCCAGGAGCGATTCAAAGGGCTTTAGCAGTACAGCGCAAAGTTGCTATCCAAACACGAGCGGATTCGATGGAGGTCGATGCCGCGTCGTGACAGTTCTTTGATCGTGGCCCGCGTGTGGC
>SBAX01000182.1 GCA_005240095.1 Phycisphaera mikurensis | reverse complement strand
GTCGTGAAGAAGTAGTCTTCGGCGCCGGCCACCCACACCCGCCGTCGCCCCCCCACCGCCGCGAGCACCGAGGGCGCGTCCAGATGCGAGGCATGATTGGGCGCCAGGATGAATGCTCCGCTGGCGGGCAGATGCTCCAGCCCACTGGCCTCAACACGCACGTAGGTCTTCATGCACAAGCTGAGCGTGCCCCGGGCCAGCCACCGCGCGGAGGCCACGGCCGGACCGATACGGCCGTTGATTCGGGCTGATTCCTCCCCGGTGCCGATCCACCGCCGCCACAGATCGGCGCGCCGCGAGCCGCCGCCTACCGGCTCGCGATCACCCAGCACGTGCAGCAAATCCGAGACTCTGGCGATCTTCGCCGCCGCGGCATCGTCAATCCGCGTGCCGAACTGCGCCTCCACCGCCCCGATCAGATCGATCTTCCCGATGCTGTCGATGCCCAGATCCAGGAGCAGATGCATGTGGGGATGGATGATGGACTCGGCGCGCCTCGTCTGCCGGGCGATGATCCGGCGCACGGCATGGAATGAACTCGGTACAACCGTCGGAGTCACATCCGCCGCGGGCTTCTCTTCCCGCCCCACAGTCTCCACGGCACCCCCGCCGCACACCGTGTCGCGAATGAGACTGCGCTTGGCTTTGAGCGTGGACGTCTTGGGTAAGTCGCGATCCCAGAAGTGCAGCGTGGCGACGCGCTGATGACTGGGCAGCTCCTCGGCGATGGCCGCCGCAGCCTGGCGTATCTCCCGCTCTACGGAGGAGCGGTCCAGACCTGGTGCGGCATTCGCATTCACCACCACCACGCCGTGAACAATATCTCCCACTCCGTCCGGCGCCGGCGCCCCGAAGACGCAAAGTTCCTTCGTGTACGGCAGGTCGGCATATCGCGCTTCGACCTCGTCGGGATACACGTTCTTGCCGGCGCTGGTCACGATGAGATCGCTCGACCGCCCGGTGAGATACAGGTAACCATCCGCATCGCGGCGACCGAGATCGCCGGTGCGAAACCATCCATCGGCCAGCACCGCCTCGCTCGACGCGGCATCGTCAAGATACCCGCCCATGACGCTCGGGCCCTTCGCCCACACTTCGCCGATGCCCTCCAGATTGGAGTTGCGAATGTCCAGCTGGACATTAGGCAGGGCGGGCCCCACTGATTCACAGCGAGCGCTGCCTGGCGGGTTGACGGTCAATACCGGGGCCGTCTCCGTCAGGCCGTAGCCTTCGTAGACTTCAAAACCCATCCGCCCGAATGCGCGGAACAGGTCAGGGTCCAATCGCGAACCGCCGCACACGAACATCCGCAGGTGCCCGCCGAAATGCCGGTGAACGGCCGCAAACAAGGGCTGCCCCAGGGCATGCCCGGACCAGTCAGAGAGCCTCGACGCCATGCGGAACATCGCCCGCTTGGGCCAGGCGCTCAACGCTACGTTCTGCTCAATGGAGTCGTAGAACATGCGCAGCAGCCGCGGCACCACCAGCATGATGGTCGTGCCCGTGGCCTGCATGGCGGAAACGATCTCCGGACCCTTGAGGGGTTCGACATACGTGACCGTGGAGCCGCACAACATGGGCACCAGAAAACCGCCGGTGAACTCGAAGGCGTGGTACATCGGCAGCACGGAGAGGAACTCATCGCCGGGACCCAGCGAATGGACCGTGGTCAGCGCCTGAGCATTAGCCAGGAAGTTGCGGTGCGTCAGGGGCACGGCCTTGGGGGTCAGCGTCGTGCCCGATGTAAAAAGGATCGACGCCACGGCGCCGGGATCCACAGGCACCGCCTCCGGCGCTGGGTCTCGCGAGGCCCCCGGCGGCGGGATGAAGCCGTTGGCCAGTTCCACCACCGGCGGATCGTCTGCCCCGCGTTGCTGTCGCAGTCCCGGATACGTCGCCCGGCCCGCGCAGAGAAGCTTCGCCTTGGCAAAGCGCAATGCGGCCCAGACTTCCCGCGGAGGCAACTGCGGATCGAGGGGCACCGCCGTCATGCCCGCCCGCATGATCGCCAGATACGTCAATCCCCACTCCGGCCCGTTCTCCGCGCAGATCGCAACCCGGTCGCCCGGAGAAAGCCCGCGCTCCGTCAGCCGACGCATGATCGGGCCGGTGGCGCGAAGGGCCTCGTCATAGGTGTATCGAATCCACCGTCCCTCCCGCCGAATCTGCAATGCCGCCTTGGCCGCAAAGCGTTTCGCGGATCGCGCAAACAGGTCAAAGATGTTGTGAGCCTGCGCCGCCCACTCCGCAGGATGACCGTCCTCCGGCACGGGCTCCAAGCCAATGATCCGTCCCGAGGGTTCGCCCGCCGTGCCCAGAACGTAGGAACGCAAACCGGGCACGTGCCGGTTGACCAGGTAATCGTCCCAGTCGATCCGCGACGGATCGAAGGTGAATTCCCGCTGATCGTCGGTATGCAGCCGGCCGGCCACGGATTGCAGGGCGTCGTCCGCGAAGCGGCAGTCGAGATGCGTATAGGGAGAGTAGATCTTCGCAAAGTAGATGACCTGCTCGATCTGCCGGGCCTGCGCGGACAGCTTCCGCATTCGCCCGCCTTCGCGACCCAATGCCCGAAGCCAGCGCTGATAACGTTGGATGCGCCGCTGTCGGCCTTCCCACTTGCGGATGAAGGTCTGGCGATCTACGAAGCGCAGCGGCCGGGGGCGGATCGGCCGACCGTCGTCGCCGTTCATCGGACGCAGCCGGAAGGCCCGCTCCAGCGAACGCCGCAGTTGCTCCAGGATCAGAGGATTGCGATCGCTGGAGGCGCACTGATAGACCGTCGCCCCCGCCGCCCCGCCCACCGGCAGCGTTGCAATCATCGCGTTGGCCACGAAATCCACGGGAATCAGGTCGATGGCGATCTGCGACTGCGCCGGAAACTCCGCGAGCTTGTCACGCCCGTAGGCGACGATGATGGGGTCGGCCATGCGCAGCCCGTCAATCCAACCGGGCGCCGGCTCGTCGAAGCTGCCTTCGATAATCGCCGGACGGAAGATCACCAGCGGCACGCCGCCGCGGTCGCGAAGCAGCAGTTGCTCCCCGATCCATTTCGTGAAGGTGTAGGTGTCGTTCCAGCCGTGGGCCCGTGCCTCCCGCATGCCCGTGTCGATCAGTTCTCGCCGCGCCGTTTCCTGATCCGTTCCATGCCGGTCGATGATCTTGGCGGCCTCCTCGCGTAGCGAAGCCACCAGCTCGTCAAGAGCGAACTCGCCGGTGTTTCGTCGCGGCAGCGACTCCCGCGCCGGCTCCGGGGCGCTGAAATCCTCCACGATCACGCCGCGCCGCGCGCCACATACGTAGCAGGTGGAAACATGCAGGAAGGGAATGTCCCCGCAGTCTTTGGCAAACTGCAGCAAGCGCGACGGCCCCAGGGCGTTGAGCTCCACGGCCTGATCGAGCTGCTCATCGAAGGTCACCGTTGCGGCGCTGTTCACCACCAGGCTGATCCGCTCGGTGAGCGTCGCATAGCCGTCTGCGTCCAAGCCCAGCCGCTCCCGGGTGAGGTCCCCATCGACGACGTGAATCTTCTCTTCCCACAGCCGATCGAAGCGCTCGCCCAGGGCAGCGCGGAGACGATCGAACACCGTGGAACGCAGGACCTCCGTGCGCACGCGCTGCGCCGCCGGGGTGCCGTCGGAGCGGGAGCGCACCAGCAGGTGCAAGCCACCGACCGTGGGCACGCTGCGGAGGAGTTTTTCGATGAAAACCTTGGCCAGAAACCCGGTAGCGCCCGTAATCAGCAGATGCTGGCCGGCGAGACGGTCATGGATGCGCCCAAGCTCAGCTTGTTTCGCGATCACCTACAAGCTCTCCGCGACCGCCAGCGCTTCGTCATCGACAGCCGACGGCGCAACCTCCTGCCCGAGTTGCCGGGCGATGGTGGAGACGACGCGATGGTGAAGCTCGGTTGTGGTCATCGCCGCGACCTCTTCGGCCGGAATCGGCTCCGCGAAGACCAGACGCACGGGACCGGGATGGGCCGCGAAATGATCTCGATGATGAACCGCGATGGACCCGTCGATGGAAAACGGCACGACGGGCAGGCCCGAGCGCTGCCCGACCTTCATCGTCCCCCGCCGTAAGGGCAGTAGCCTTCCGTCGCGCGATCGCGTGCCTTCCGGAAAGACCGCCATGGAAATGGGGTTTCGACGCAGCCGCTCCAGCATTCTCTCCAGCGACCGCAGGGTCACTCGCGGATTGGTCCGCTTGATGGGGGCAAACCCGTAGCGGTACAGGATCCACCCGAAGAGCGGGATACGAAACAGGGTGTCCTTGGCCATGAAACGCACGTGCCCGTTGAGCGCTGCCATGATGATGGGAATGTCCAGGGCGCTTTGATGATTGCCCATGAAGAACCTCGGTACGCCGTCGGAGATCGCCTCCTTGCCTTCGACGTGGAGCTTCACTCCGGCAAGCAAGAGAATCACCCGCGACCAGATCACCGCCCCGAAGTCGCAGAGTCCTCGCCAGGGGTAAACCAGCCCCACCAGAAGGATGGGGATTCCCACAACGATGACCGCAAGGGTCATGGCCGCGACGGTGAAGGTGGCGCGTAGCATACAGGCCGGAACCTCGGCGGCCGAGCGGGACCGATCGCCGGCCGGCGTCGAATTCTGCATGGTGCAGCCGCGGGTCCGAACTGTCAACCAACGCCCCTTCTCCCTCTCAGGGAGAGGGACGTGGTGAGGGTGACGCTCAGGAGGGCTGAGGTAGCCCGTCCAGCCGAGCTGCGCGCGCCGGGTGCCACGGACAAGCTCGGCTTGTCCGTGCGAATGAGACTGTCAAGGGTGAGGCCCAGTCGCTTACTCACTCCGCACGGCGAGCCACGCCGCCGCAATCGCCAGCGTCGCCAGCGTCACCGGAATGCCGATGCGGGCATGCTCGCGCCCGCTGATGCGCACGCCGACCTGCGCCGCCTGATCCACGACGATGATGTTGGCGATGCTCCCCACAATCAGCAGGTTGCCCGCCAGCGTGCTGGCCAGCGCCAGGATCGGTCCCGCCTGCGGGTGCGTGGCACTGGGAAGAAGCAACATCACCGCCGGGACGTTGGAGACGAGATTGGACAACACCACGGTCACCGCAAACAGCACCCCGGGATGCGCGACGTCAATCCCTGCGTCTTTCGACGCACTCATGAGCCTGTTGAGTGTGCCGGAGCTCATCAGCGCATGGTTCACTACGAAGAGCCCAAAGAAAAGCACCAACAGTTGCCAGTCCACCAGGCCCAGCACGCTGCGGGAGTGCATCCTGCGGCTGGCGAGGAGCAGCCCCGCGGCCGCAAGGGCCAGCACGTCCCGCGGCCACGCGGTGACCAGAAACAGAACCACCAGGATCGCAAGCACGGTTAGCGCCTTGGCGGTCTGCCAGCCGTTGAAGCGCGGTCCGTGACTCTGAAGAACGTGACTGGCGCCGTGCCATTTGCCCTTCACCGACCAGCGGATAATCCCCCACACGGCGATGAGGCCCAGCGCGCTGGGCACACCCGCGTCGAGAAGATACCGTCCGAACGAAAGCTTCAAGGTCTGACCGATGAGCATGTTCTGCGGGTTGCCGATGAGCGTCGCCGCCGATCCCACGTTGGATGCGCAGGCCAGCGCCAGCAGAAAGGGCACGGGCTTAAGACCCCGCCGCGCACAACCGTCCGCAAGTATTGGTGCCATCGCCAGGCACACGATGTCATTGGCCAGCAGCGCGGACAACACCCCCGCCGCGACAATCACCAGCAGCAGCAGCACGTCCGGCGACACTTCCGCCGCCGACATCCGCCGAGTGATGTGGGCATAGAACCCGCCGAGACGGAACTGCGCCGACACCACCATCAGCCCGAAGAGCAATGCCACCGTGGACACGTCCACTGCCGCCCATGCATCCGCAGGGCTTACCCGCTCGGTGGCCAGCAGCGCGATCGCTCCCAGCAGCGCCACCCCGGTGCGATCCAGAGCCAATCCGGGAATCTCGCCCAGGAACATGCCCACGTACACGACAATGAAGATGATCAGAACGACCGTATCCAATGCGAATCATCCCCTTCGGTTTTCTGCCATGTTTCAGCTTGTAGTGCTCAGCCCCTGGTTTCTAGGTTCCAGTCCCGCGCCGATCCACAGCGCCTCGCCCGCCGCGGCGATCAGCATGGGAGGCACGACCCACCAGGCAAAAACCAACCACGCCGCGGCGCTGGGCAGCGGGGCCGTGTCGCGGGCGATGCTCAGCCCCAAAGCCAGCGCGATGGCCGGTGGCTCGAGGGCATTGAGCCAGATGCCCACTTGAAAGACTCGACGGCGGCGTCCATTGTGGTTGGCGGCGGTGGGAGGCGAAAAGTCCCACGTGGCCTCGCCGATCACGCGCAACGCGATTCCCAGGCTTATCCCCAGGACTGCCGCGCCGGCGATGGCCGCCGCGGGCCACGCCCCAAGCACCATCAACATGGCCAGGATGGCGATGTTGTTGAGGAAGATAAACGCCGCTCTGGCGGACCATGAGCGGCACATCACCAGCGGACGAACGACCGTAAGCAGCCACCAGGCGACGCACCGCACCGGCATGAATGCTCGATAGCGCCCCATTAGCCACCCCGCCCATGTGCCCATGAGCGCCAGCGCCGTTCCCAGCGCCACCGGCGCCCAGAGCACGCTCACCAATTCCCCCGGCCTCACTGACTTCTCCCGGCCACGTTGAGTGGCGGCTCCGCCTTCGCTAAAGTCCCGAGCATCGGCGACCAGCCGGGTTCGGACAAGCCGGGGATGGGATCGAGCGTGAGGGAGCAGAGCTTGGAGGTCCGGCCTATCGCGCCCGACGGCCCCGATCGCCTGGTCGGGCTGCATCTGGCCCTCGAGGCTCCGCTGCCGACCGGACCCGCTGCCGTACATCCCCGCGTCGCAGACTTCCTGGCCGACGCCGCCCAGCGCGGCGTTCGGTCCGACCTGCTCCTCGGAGTCTACTTAGGCCCCCGTCTGGTCAGTGCGGCGCTGGCCGTCGAGTCCCCGGGCCGTGCGGCGCTCGTCCTGACGGCCAATGCTCCGGGCGCACAACTTCCGACAGCGGTCCAGGCCCAATGCCTCGAGCAGCTCATGGTTGCGGCCTTCGCGAAACGTAACCTATTGCTGCAACTGTTGTTACCGCCCGGATCGGCCGTCCAGGATGCGGCTCCTTCCGCGGGCTTTCGGCGCCTGACCCGACTGCTTTATCTGCAGCGACCGCGTGATGCCGCCTCCCCTGCGAACACGGGCTGGCCCACCGTGCGCTGGCTGAGTTACTCCCCGCCGTCGCACCCTCTTTTCGTTGAGGCCATCCGCCGGTCCTACGCGCAAAGTATGGATTGTCCAGAGCTTACGGGCATCCGACCCATCGACGACGTTCTCGCCGGCCACCGGGCCGCCGGCCAGTTCGACCCCCAGCTTTGGTCCCTCGCCTTGCAGGGCGAAGAGCCTGTGGGAGTGATCCTCCTGAGCCCCATGACCAGCCAGGCAGCGGTCGAGGTCGTGTACATGGGAGTGGCGCAAGTTTCGAGGGGAGCGGGAGTTGCGCACGTTCTACTGGATCGTGCGGTGCGGCTTGTGAGTGCCATTCCTGTGGCACCTCGAAGCCACTTAGCCCTTGCTGTCGACGAACGCAATCGCCCCGCTCGCGGGCTCTATGCTCGCTGGGGCTTTACAACCATCGGCTTCCGTGAGGCGTGGATCGCAACTTCATCATTGACAAGGACTTCCGCGCCTTCGTAGCAAGAGCGGGCGCGACACGATGCTCGGACGCGCCGTCGAAAAACGTTCGTGAAAAAAATCTTTGTTTCGACCTAACCCCTTGTTTAGACGAGAGTTCGCGACGATTAGAAAAAATCCTCGGCAACTTTGTTATTGACGCGCTAAGAGGGCCGAGTTATTCTGCACCTGGCATCGTGAATTACGAAAAAGTAAGACGTGGTCGGGCCAATCGACGGCCAACGGTGCCCATTTTCAAACACGCTCGTTGTTGTAGTTGATGGTTGGCTCCCATCCAGGGATGGGAGGCAGTCTCCTTCGTGCAAAGGAGCTGGGGCTCAATGTGCGCGCAGAACGTCGTTCCCTTGATCGAATCGCGAATCGCGGAAAAGCTCGGCCCGCAGCGCTATAACGTCTGGTTCAAGAATGCCACTGAGTTGTCCCTGACGGACCAATACTTACGCGTGTGCGCCCCGAACCACTTTGTCGGGGAGTGGATCGAGCGGCACTTCTCAGCGGCCATCGCGGAGGCCGCTCGGGAGATAACCGGCGCGGACTACACCCTCAGTTTTGCCATCGACGCGGCGCTGGCCAAGAACCTGGGTAAGAAGCAGCCGGATCGCCAGGTCGAGTTTGTGGTGAACAACCCCGAGCGCGTTGCCCGCGAGCAGCTCCGCGCCGGATCCCTGCCGGTCGAGGCGGTCCTCAAGGGGCACTTCGGCGATTTCGTGGTGGGGGCCTCGAACCGGCTGGCCTATGCGGCAGCGATGAACGTGGCCGAGAACCCCGCACGGCAGTTCAACCCCCTCTTCCTGCACGGAGGCTGCGGCTTGGGGAAGACCCACCTGCTGCAGGCAGTGTGCAACGCCTTCAAGGAAAAGCACCCCCAGCTTCGCTGGCGCTACGTTTCCGGCGAGGAGTTCACCAATGACTACGTCTACGCCATCCGCGCCCGGGAGATGGACGCTTTCCACGCCCGCTATCGCAACCTCGACGCCCTGGTCATCGACGACGTGCACTACCTGGCCAACAAGCGGGCCACGCAGGAGGGCTTCCTGCACACGTTTAACGCCATCGACGCGGCCGGCAAGCAGATCGTGCTGGCCTCCGACGCCCATCCCAAGATGATCGGGCACTTTTCCGACTCCCTGGTCAGCCGGTTCCTTTCCGGCATGGTGGTGCGCATCGAGTCGCCGGATGTGGAGGTCCGCGTGGGCGTGCTGCGCCGCCGGGCCGAGCGGCTCAAGGCCGCAGTCAGCGACGCGGTCCTGCGGCACATCGCGGAGAACTTCCGGGCGAATATCCGCGAGCTGGAGGGAGCGCTTCTCAAGGTCGTGGCCTCAGCGCACGTCAGCGGGGAGCCCATCACCGTTCCGCTCGCCGAGCGCGCTGTGCGGGACCTGATGCGCCAGACGGCGCCGGTCATTCTGCTCTCCGACATCGAGAGCGTGGTTTCGATCTATTTCGGTTTGACACCGGCCGATCTCCATACGTCGCGGAAATCACGGACGATCGCCCTGGCACGTGGGATTGCGATGTATCTCGCGAGAAGGCACACGGACATGAGCTTTCCGGAGATCGGCCGGTTCATGGGCAACAAGAACCATTCCACGGTCATCCTCGCCACGCGGCGCATCTCCAAGATGGTGCAGGAGAGCGCCACGGTGAGCTGGCTGACCCCGGAGGGTTTGAAGTCGCAAGTCCTTCCCGTGCTGCTCTGCGAACTGGAGGAGCAGTGCGGCATCGGCAAGGGCGTCGAGGAAGTCCAACCGGCGCGGTGGGCTTCCTAGCACTACAGCGCTAGTTCTGCTCAAGCGAAATGGTTGAGCAGGCCGATGCCATCCCCCAACCGAAAGGAGGTGTGGCATGACGGCGGAGCAGGTTGCTGC
>SBAX01000051.1 GCA_005240095.1 Phycisphaera mikurensis | reverse complement strand
ATTGCCAGCCTAGCCGGTTGGTTGTCGGGAAGCCGTCCGCTTGCACAAACCGCTGCGGGTTCGCCACTTAGCAGAGGTGCACCGTATCACCGACCGCTGAGCCTACCACCTGACTACCACTTCACGATACTGTGCTTCAACGTTCCTCGGGGTGGGATGGAGGAGGCCACCTCGGGCTTAAAATGAGTACACGATAGGTACACGCAAAAAGCAGTCTTTGATGGGCTTGAGGAGTCCCAAGGGGTCACGAGTGGTCAGGTCGACTTTTCGCGTAACCCTCGGCAAATCCGCATTTTTTGGTTTGAAAACGCGGTTTTCACCGAACTTTAGCAGCGATTTCGATTCCCCCCGCCTCCAATGCCGAAAAATCGGCGTTCCTGCGGGAAAAACAGCGGTTTTGTGCGGGAATTACGCCGAACTCAATCTGACCACTCAAGCCCGCTGGGGACCGTCGAAAACCGGGTTTGTTTTGTAGTTCTTTTGTACTCCGTACCACCACCGAGCCGTTCCAGCACCAAGACAGCGGGTCGAGAAGTCCGTCAGTTGCCATGAGGCGAGCCTTCCCTACGACGGCGGCTTCCGGTCAAACCGACGGCGGCCGAGTTGTGCTCACGCACCACGAATTCGGGATTCCACTCCCCGCCGGCCCCTATCCAGCGGATTTGCTCCGCCCCGAAGACCAGGAGACAAGGTTCGCCGGCCATTCTCCGATTCGCGGGGGTGATGCTAACTGCGGTCAACTACGCTACGATGGATGCATCGAGGACGGCCGAGGTTGCTGGATGCGTTCGCGGCACGCCCCTTGCGTTAAGGTTCCATGCTCAGATGGGAATGATGCTCGCGAAACCTCGCGAGCTCGACGAGAACAGGGGTGAGGCTATCAGGTTGGCGACTTTACAGGCTAACGCGGCGCATCACGAATCCACGTCGTGTCGAGCGAAGTTGTTTCGCACGATCAGCATCATGGTTAACGCAAGGTGCAACCTATCGTGCCCGCACTGTGATTTGCCGTCGCGATTCTCCAGGTACGGACGCGACATGGAGGCGTCGGCGTGGTCGGACCTCTTGGAGGCCTTGCTTCCGCAGATTGATCCGGAAGTAGTTTCGGTCGCAGCGATGGAACCGCTCTTGCCTCATGGAGGGCAGGAACGAACTGTCGCGGTGCTTCAAGGCGCTGCCAGGCACGGCGTCCCCGCCGGGTTTGTCACGAACGGCGTGTATGCGCGCGATTTCTTCACGGCGCGCGCCGACTTACCGCCGATCGATTTCATGGACGTCTCTGTCGACGGTCCGCCGGAGATCGACGCGCGGGTGCGCGGCCCGGGACATTTCGCTCTCGTTGACGATTTGTTTCGGTCCAACGTCTGGCGCGTCGCAGTGAATAGGGTCTACGCCTCTTGTGTTCTAACGCGCTGGAACAGCGAGCCGCGGCTACTTTCCACGTTCCTAGAGTGGATGAAGCGGACGCTTGAAGAGCCGCGCCTCGTGCTCCTGTTGCTATATCCCAACGAACACGTCGACCGCAGTATGTTCCTGAACGACGAAGATCTGCTTCGTACGATCGATCTGCTTGTCCGAGAGTCCCGGCATTTCGCGGAGATCCTCTTGGAGTGTTTCCCATCGAGCGTACCTGGGCTCGCAAAGCTAGTCGAGCAGGGCGTCCTGCCTGGAGACGATGAATTACTGCGCGATGACGCCGGCATGCTCTACGGCCATGTTGAAGACAATCTCTTCGTCCGCTATGCCAACCTGGCCGACTTCGAGTTGTTCCACTTGCGAATCACGCCCGAGGGCGATGCAATACCGCCGGAGAACCTGGAGCGCGCGGACTACCTGACCGGTTCGTACGGGAGCATCCAAGGTGACGGTTGGCAGAAGGTACGCCAAACGATCCTTGAGCGGTCGCAAGCGCGGATGCAGCGGCAGTTCCACTCGGCGTGTGGGACGTGCCCCTGCGCTACCCTCTGTAGGAGCGAAAACTATAGATGTCCGCTCATCCGCGAACAAAGTGTGAAATTGGCCATTTTGTGAGGCGCGTAGTCGGATTTTCGCTGACGCTTGTCGTTTTCATCATTCCAGTCTGTTCATGCGGGCGACGGAGCTCACCCGACGAGCGTCCTGCACCTGAGGACGAGGCCGGCGCGTGGACGCTGCGAGATTCCTCGCCCTACAATCTGACTTCGCTGGATCCTATCGCGATTGTGGACGCCTTTTCGATCAACGTGCTCGCGAACGTTTACGAGGGGCTTGTGACGCTTGATCCGAACGGTCGGATCGTGCCAGGTCTAGCGGAGTCGTGGGAAGCCAGTCCCGACGGCAAGACGTGGACCTTCACGCTGCGGTCGGACGCTCACTTCCACCCGCCTGACGGCGAAAACGCGTTCGCCAAATTCAATCGCGTCGTTGCGCCCAACGACGTCATCTACTCATTAAACCGGGCGGCCTTCGCCAAGAACTCGCTCTACGGATGGATGTTTGCCGGGTTGCTAGCGGATCGCGGTGCCATTGATTTCGAAAACGGCGACCGGCATCCCGACATCCTTGCGCTTGGCGACCGAAAGGTCCAAGTGCGACTGCGGCGGCCCTTCCCGCTACTCAATCGACTGATTACCGTGGCAGGTTGGATTTATCCGGAAGCCAGCGCCAGGGATGCGGATCATAACCTTCTTACGCGGACGACGCTTGGTACCGGCCCGTACCGTTTGCAGGCTTCTTTTCCGGATGACCGCATCGAACTCGTGCGCACCAAAAAGTGGTGGGGTGAGGCAGTGGCGGGCGCACCCGCCGCAGTCACCATTCGAGTGCTCTCTGATCCCGTGGCCGCCTTGGAGGCGTTCAAAGCTGGAAAGATTGACCAGGTTGAGCTGGACCTAGGCACGCTGGAAGCAGGTCGTCGATTGGCACGCGACCAGAAGTATGACATCCACGAAGTCACCGCTAACTACCTCGACTACATCGTCCTGAATAACAAGCAGGACCCCTTTACAGATCTGCGAGTCCGGCAGGCACTCAACTTGGCCATCGATCGCGTCGCGTTGTGCAAGGTCCTGTCTGGTTTCGCAGAACCAGCCTATGGCTTTGTGCCGCCGCCATCGCCAGCTTTCAGGGGCGAGACGGCCATCAAGGATGCCGGATTTCCGTTCTCGCCCGCCAAGGCGCGCACATTGCTTGAGGACTACCTGAAAGAGAAGGGGCTCTCGCAACTCAAGGTCGAAGTGACCATCGACTCGGGCGAGTTTCCCGAATCGATCGCGCAGTTCGTCCAGGCCAGTTGGCGCGAACACCTGCCGATGGTTCAGGCAACTCTCAATCGCGTCACATGGCCCGAATTGCTGCAGCACGCCTTTTCGGGGGGTGGGCGCTGTTATCGGTTCTGGTGGAACATCGTAACGCCAAGCGAGGATCTCTATTTCCTATTCTACTTTCCGGGCCAGGAGCCCCCGAGCGGGTTCAACCTGTCTTATTACTCGAATCCCGAGTTCGTGCCGGCGTATTACGACGTCTTCTCTGTGCTCGATGATTCCAAACGCATGCAGCGCATTTCTGACCTCGAAGACTTCCTGATTTCCGACGCCGCGGCGATTCCGCTGCTGCATCGTCGTTACATGTATCTCCGTAGCAGCGAGTTGACTTTGCCGTTGAACGCGTATCTTCGCAAGCATTACATCCTTGCGCGCCGTGGTGACTAGATCTTGAAATCGCGTGCAGCACAATTCATCGGGCTCATCGTGTGGCAGCTCGCCTGCCTGCTGCTCGGCGTGACGTTGTGCTTTGTCGCAATCGTAGGCCTGCCCGATGCAGCGTATCAACGGGCCGGGCCCTACGCCAACGAGGCGGCGCTCCAGCAGTTACGGGCAGAGCTCGCTCTTGATCGTTCCCCGCCCGCAAGGTTTTCGATCTACTGGCGTCGGTTGTGGTCCGGCGACCTCCGCAGCATATATACGCAGGAGCCATTGCTCGACGTGTTTCCAGAGAAACTGGCGCACACGGCGAAGGTCCTTGCCGCTGGAGTGGGCGCGTTGGTAGTTCTTTCCGCGGCGTGGGTGCTGGCCTATCGAGCCTTTCCTGGCCTGCGACACTTCATTAGTATTGCCGTCGGAGCGACGGCGTCCGTGCCGGTCTTTCTCAGTGCGACGCTCCTGATGTACGTCGCGACGCTGACCGGCACGCCCAATTGGATCGCCGCCGGCTTGGCGTTGGCTCTGTTCCCCTCGATTCTCCTGGCCACAAATATCGAACAGCGGTGCGCCGCCGTGGCGCACGCGAATTATCGCACACTCGAGCATCACTACCGGATCTCCCGCCTGGCATCACTCCGCCGTTTGGTCCGCGAGTTCGCCCCAACCGCCATCCTCATCGGCAATGCGATCGCGTTTTATCTGGTCGCAGGAGTCGCGATCGTCGAGCTCGTGTTTGGCATTCCTGGGCTCGGACGCTGGATGCTAGACTCGCTACTCCGCGTTGATCTTCCAGTAATCTTCCTGACAGGTGTGGCCGCCTCGGTGTCCGCGTCGCTGGTCTTGTTCGCCGCGAATCTGGTCGCACTGTGGGCCGATCCGCGGCATGAACCCCGCTTGGTGGCATCATGAAGCGTACGCTCTTAATCGCCTGGGTCGCCTTCGTCGCGCTGCTCGCCATGCTCCAGCCGCACGACCCGTTGGCCGTGGCGCCGGAGCGGCAGTTCGCGGGCCCTTCGACAGAGCACTGGCTCGGCACTGATCGTCTAGGTCGCGACCTGTTCAGCCGCACCGGCTACGCCTTGCGCCGCACGCTTCTCCAGGCCGGCGTCGCTGAGGCGTTCGGATTCACGTTTGCAATTACCGGCGCGGCGGCGTTGGTCATCTTGCAGCGGCGGTTGCAGGCGGCGGCGGCGGCGGCGCGGGTGGCGATTCTGGCGCTGCGCACGCTGCCACCTTTCCTCGTCGCTCTCTCCTTCGCTGTCTTCCTCCGCGGACCCAGCGCGGGTATGATCATCGCCTTGGCGACGCTTAGTTTCCTATTCTCGCAGCCAGTTTATGAGGCGGAAATGCGACACGCACTACGGCACCCATCGGTCGAGGGCGCGGTGACGCTGGGCAGCACTGGGCTGCGAATTTTACGCGCCAACCTCGCCCCTCTGGTGGGCCCGCGCCTCATTCGTTACGCGATTCTTGATTTCGCCGCGCTGGTCGCCTTTGCCGCGTTGTTCTCATTCATCGGCCTTACTAACCCGCCCGAGCCATCGATCGGGGAGATGCTGCACGATGCTCGGCCGTATATATTAGATCACCCTTGGATGTTCCTTGGCCCTACCGCGACGCTCATGGTCGTGCTGCTGGGGCTCTGGTTCTGGAAACCGCAGACCCGTTTCGTGAGGACATAAACATGCCATCAGGCGCCGGGAGCAAAGGCGGCGTACGCGGCCAGGATATCAAGACTCGACTCAGGAAGCTGCGAAAGCGCAAACACCCACAACAGCCTGTCCCGCCGGTTACGACTCCCAACAATCAGGGAGACGCGCACGTCACATCCTTGCCGGCTAGGTAGTGCGACGATGCTTGGCACAGACAAGGATGGCAAAGAGGACACACTCGGGTGGTTGGGCGTTGCGTACTGGCCCCTGAAACCGTTTAGTGTCTACCTCAACGAGGTCGTATTGGACGACGCACTTCATTTGCGTCGCGACGATGCACCAAATGCTGTCACATTGCCCATTGGTGCGCTGGATGACATAAAGCGCTATTGGGACTATTTTCTATTGTTGGAGCCAGGACGTTCTGAGCCGGCTGGCACAAAATGGCCGTTCCTCGAAGCGACCGCCGACGGCTCACCGTATGGCACGAAACTGCTGTTGAGCCAGGTGAAGGAGGTGGTCGCGCGGCGCATCGGCAATAATCTGCCAGCGCTTCGGAGCTACCCCGATTCCAAAAGGTGGCAGGCATGCCTGGGCGTGCTCCCCCAGCATGAGAAGGTTGAAGGACTGGCGCTGAAGGGCAGCATTGACATGCCCCCGCACAAGTTTCTCCATGCACGTAAGCCTGAACCTTTTTTAGAGTTGAGCAGCGAACCACTGCCGCAGTTCTACATCGACACGGAGTTTAAGTGCGGCCAGCACTTCGTCGATGGCCCCTCATCCATTCCAGAGTTTCGCGAGCTCAGCGAGACCTCCTTGGCGCAGTCACTACTCCCGAAGCCCACATCCATGCACGTCGCATGCCGCAGCTTCTGCATCACCAGCTCCTTCTTCGCCGATGGGGTGATCGACATTATATTCTTCTTAACGTTGGGTCCTGGCCCAAACGAAGTGGACGCTGAGTTGCAGAGTCTTGCTTCGGGTTTTCAGGGTGCGGCCTACAGCCTTCGAACACGTCGCTGCCAGTGGCTGTATGATTGGATAGAGCGTTTGAAGCAGCGCGTCAGTTCCGAAATGGCAGATTCTGGCAATGAACTTGCCGCAAAACAAAAGGCGCTGGGTCTTGTGCAGAACGCGATCATTAGTATGACGTACGTGTTGATGGGCACCGAGCAGCATTGCAGTGACTTTGAAGAAGCCGTGGGGCAGTGGAGGGTAGATGTGCTAGACGAGGAGAAAGACTGGACGCCGCGGAATGTAGAGCATGTTAAAGGCGTATTGGAGCAATGTCACCCGCAATACGACGCCAATCAGCCGCAGACGCGAGACCAATGCGCGCCGCGAGCGAGATACGTTGCGGGGTTGTTTACGATTCCCGCCTACGACGCCGTAGCGCAAGCGATTCGCGGACTTTCGCAAGGCAAACTCAAGGGATCGCTGGCGTGGAACGCGAAGGTGCAGCTGCGCGAGAGAGCCTGCAATTCGCCAAAGGCGGCCCGCTTGCTCCTGCTGGGGCCGCCCGGTGGCGGCAAGGGTGCGGCGTCTTACGATTACCATTTGTATTCGATGGAACGGCTCGCCAAGTTCCTGCATGTCAAGCCTACGGCCAAAGTCTCGGGGGAAGATCCCGAAAAGAAGACGCAAAACAGCCTAGAACGCAACAAGGAATGGTCTACTGCCATTACGATTACGGACGAAGGAAAGGCGCCTTGGAACAAGAAGCCGTTCCAACGCTACATAAAGTCGATCGCAGAGCGCTTACATGACTTGATCACGTCGCCGTCATTCCGTCGGCTTACGGAGCGGGACGACACAGTTTTCAAAGCCGTAATCGGAGCGTGCAAGGAACAACTTGAGGGAACTGCTTGGTGGAAATGGCATCCCGGCATGTCCCTTCTGAATGAATGTCCTTACCAGCAGTGGTTTGATCGCGACGGCACCCCCGACGTCGGTGAGCCCAACGGGGGATTTATGGGGTTTCTGGCGAACGCGGTTGGACTAGATAAGACCAACAAGCCAGACGTGAACGATGCTGGAGTTTGTGCGAAACTGGCGATTGCCGGATACCTATCGCACTTCGTGCAACACTTGTTTTACGTAAGGTCTTTCCCCGAGGACGAGCGCGACTGGAGTTTTAACTTCGTGCAGATCACCTGCGGCACGCTTGGCAGCGATGGTGACGAACTGCGGGTGGCGCTGCGGCAACTCTTCGGCGAGGCAGGGGGCGAAGGCGGCACCGTCCCCGGACTGTTCCAAATTTGCTCGTACATGGGCGGTACCCTGTTTCTCGATGAGATCGCTGACGCACCGGTGAAGATTCAGGACAACCTACTCATGCCGCTCGAGGAAAAGAAGGTGTTTCGCTCGGGTTGGGAGACATTGAAGGAAAGCGTCGACAACGTGCGGATCGTCGCCGCCACGTTCAAGGATCTGCGTGCCGCGGCCACCCAGTTCAACGACACGCTGCCTACCGGCCGCCCGCAAGGCTTTCGCCCGGATTTGCTGACTCGGCTGGCGGGCACGCCTCCGGTCATTGTAGGCCCGATCTACGATTACTTCCTTTACGACGAGGAAGGTCGCAGGCGCAGTCGCGAGCAACTCCGGTTGGAATTTGTCTCGATCATGAAATCGATGAGCAGAGACGCAGAGGCGGATCAGATAGCCGAACTGTCGCGTTTCTGGCCTTCGGTGTACGACGACGTTGATCACGGAATCGACAATGCGGCAGAGGCCCAACATCGGTTTGCTGCGGGCATGACGTCGCTGGAAAAACGGAAAGCTGTCGCGAGCAAGCTGAGCATGCGCTTCTTCAAGTTCATGAGCGATACATTGAACGAGGCGCTGGAGGACGATAGTGATGGAGACTCAAAGGAGTTGCAAAGCCGCATGGCCAATCTCCGTAACGACTACATCCCGCTCATGCTTACGTATCTGCTCTACAATTAGGCGCTGAGCGAAGTGGAAGAGATTGTCGATATTCGGTCTCTCAACATATCCGTCGCTTCGACGGGGCGATCGATCATTCAAGCCGACCGCCTCAGCCTCAAGCCGGGGGACCGCGTTGCGGTCATCGGCCCCAGCGGCAGTGGCAAGACAGTGTTCGGCCTGGCGCTCCTCGGGCTGCTGCGGACCGTGGCGCCGTCCTTGTGCGTGCAGGCCGATCTACACTGGGCCGGCAACATCAACCGGCCCGGCTTCGGCGTCGGCTACGTGCCGCAGGGCACGACGGGCCACTTGAACCCCTACATCCGCCTCGGCAGGCAACTTGTCGAGGCCGCTCTTTCCGCCCGCGGCGCCGAGCGATGCGGAGACGGGCGCGGCCTCCAACCGGAAATCAACCGTCTGCTCCTAAGACTGGGGTTGGACGACCCCGCTGCAGTCTGCCGAGCCTATCCGCAAGAGCTGTCGGGCGGCATGCAGCAACGACTCGCCATCGCCATGGCCCTGCTAGTGCGCCCGCGTCTACTGCT
>SBAX01000075.1 GCA_005240095.1 Phycisphaera mikurensis | reverse complement strand
GGGCAGTGGCCTGCTCAAGGGCGGTTCGGGCGTCGTCGAAGCGGCCTTGGGCAGCCAGGCAGGCGCCCAACCCGCTGTAGGCCACGCCGGTAAGCCAGTGCTGGGGCGGTAAGCGCGTGCGGCGAAGCTCGATGGCACGCTGAAGAAGGGGTTCGGCCTCGTCAGGCCTCTCCATGGCCACGAGGGCCTCACCCAGGCCGATGGCGGGATAGGCGAGATCCTGATGCTGCGGGCCGAGCGATTCCTCGAAGCGCTTCAGCGCCTGGCGGTAGCAGTCTTCCGCTTCGGCCCAGCGCTGGCGCTCCAGAAAGAGCGAGCCGAGGTTGTTCAAGGCCGAGCGATCGTCGGGCGTCATAGAGAGCACATCGCGATACGCCTGCTCGGCTTCATCAAGTCTTCCCAGACGCTTGAGCACGCCGGCAAGATTATTGGCGCAGGTGATGGTGTGACGATTCTGCGGGCCCAGAGAGGTGCGCATATCTTCGAGAGCCTGGCGGTACATGACCTGGGCCTCTTCATATCGGCCTAGGTCCTTGAGTATGCCGGCAAGGTTGTTACGCGTGGAGGCGACAGCGGGGTGGCCGGCGTAGAGCCGCTCGCGGCATTCGAGGGCACGTCGCAACTGTAATTCTGCCTCGGCCAGGTCTCCCTTGGCACGGACGATCATGGCGAGGGCTTCGAGGGCTTCGGCGACGCGGGGATTTACTTCGAGGGGGCGTGATTCCTGAATCGCCAGAGCCTGCCGGGCGAAGTCTTCTGCCGTTGCCAGGTCGCCGCGGGCGGTGTGAAGGAACCTGGCCAGGCCTTCCAGGCTCTGAGCGGTCATCGGGTCGTCGGCGGCCTCGCGCCGCAGGGTGAGAGCCTCGCGCATGAGAGCCTCGGCCTCATCAAGCTTAGCCGCTTGCCAGAGGATCATGCCGAGATCATGCATGACCGAGGCAACTTCGGCGTGACGATCGCCGTGGATTCCTTTCCCCTCCTCCAGGGCGCGGCGCAGGAGGGCCTCAGCCTGGGCATGGTCACCCAGATCGCCGAGCACACGAGCCAGAGTTTGGCGCGCCGACGCACAGAGGACATTCTTGAGCGAGTGATCCTCGCAGAGACTGACGGCCATTTCGAGCTGCGCCCGTGCGGAGGAGAATACGCCAAGGGCATGGTAGGTCTCACCGATCGTGGCATGGACCCGAATGGCAAGCTGTGGCCGGTTGGCGAACTTCTCGCCGACGGTGGCGGCGGCCCGGCGGAGCATCTCTTCCACGGTCGCCGGGTTTCCCTGGCTCTCCACGGGATTGGCGGACCGCAAGGCGTCTACAAGGAACGCCGCAACCGCTTCGGCTTCCTCGCGGGCGGCACTGGCCGCAGCCGCCTCCCGGTCGGCTCGAAGATAAAGCGACCATGCCAGGATCGCCGAGGCCATGACCAGGAGCACGAACCCCGCCCCCACGGTAATGGCGGCTTTGTGCCGGCGCAGGTGTTTCGACAGCACATACAGCGTGCTGTCAGCCCGCGCTGCGATGGGGGCGCCATGCAGGAAGCGACGAACATCCTCAGCAAGCTCCCCGGCGCTCTGGTAGCGCCGCGCAGGGTCCTTAGCCAGGCAGCGAAGCGATATTGTCTGCACCTCGCGGGGCACGTTCTTGTTGTAGAGCCGCGGTGGAGGCGGGTCACGGTTGAGGATCTGCTCGGCAAGTTGGTGCGGCGCGTCCGCGCTGAAGGGCAACCGATCTGTCAACATGAAATGGAGGATCGTGCCGAGGGCGTACACGTCTGTCCGCAGGTCGATCGTGCAGTGCCGTCCATGGATCTGTTCAGGGGCGGCCCAAGGCAGTGAGCCAAGGAACTGGCCGGCGGCGGTGACCGTGCGGGCTTGGGGGATGGCAGCTGCGATGTCGTCAGTCCATTTTGCCAGACCGAAGTCGAGAATGTGGGGGCGAGCGTCCTCGTCGATGAGAATGTTGCCGGGCTTTAAGTCACGGTGGATTACGCCGCACAGGTGGGCTGCGTTTATGGCGTCACAGATCGTCGCAAAAAGTTCCAGACGAGAGCGTATCGACGGCTCGTTGGCGAACAAATACTCATCCAGCGGAACGCCGTTCACAAAGTCCATCACGAGATACTGGCAGCCTTTGACGACGCCGCTGCCGTGAATGGACACGATGTGCGGATGTTGAAGTCGTCCGAGGACCGCAACCTCGCGTTCGAAGCGGGCACGCTCACCCGGCCCGGCGAGCGCGCCGCCGCGGACGATCTTGATGGCCACATCCCGTCCGGTGGCTGCCTGAATTGCGCGGAAGACAACGCCCTGCCCGCCGGCGTGGACCTGACTTACAATCTCGAATCCGGCAATCGCAGGCGCAGCGCTGGGCGGCGCCGCGGCACGCAGCCGCTGGGCATCCCGTCGGGCGGCGTCAATCAAGGGGCGGTGATCAGGCATTTGCGTAATGTCGCATGTTCTTGACCAGCGCCTGGGCCAGGGGCCCGATCGCGCTGGCAGCCAGGAACACTCCCTCCATAGCACCGCCACGAGGCGATCTTCACGCCGGATCGGTGAAAAAAGCACCCGGGTTTCCGAGCCGCCGCCGAAGGAGGCGATGGGCCCTCGCCCGGAGCATGGCTACCGCTCCAGGACTGCGTCCCAGCATCCGCCCGATTTCCTGAGCGCTCACCCCTTCCAGGTCATAGAGCCGGATCACGCGCTGGTATTCCTCCGGGAGCGTACTGAGCGCCTGATCCAAGATAGACGCCACCTCCTCGCGCGAGGCGGCGCGAGAGGGGGTCGTGCCATTTCCGCTGAGCAGATTGAGCAGCTGCACGGAAGACTCGTGCGAGGGACCGGCTTCGACCCTGTGTCGCCGGCCGCCGCGTTTATCGCGCTCCAGCAGGCGGACGGCGTTGCGCAGGTTGTTTCGGGCTAGGGTGTTCAGCCAGCGCTCGAAGGATCCGGTCGTGCGGGGAACAAAAGTCTCCAGATCGACGAACGCGTCGGTAAACGTTTCTTGCAGGACGTCCTCCTCGCCGATCAGGCATCGCCAGCGAGAGGGAATCTCCCCCCGCAGCCAGCCGCGTAGCGCAGGAGCGTGCCGCTCCAGAAG
>SBAX01000217.1 GCA_005240095.1 Phycisphaera mikurensis | reverse complement strand
GGGCTCATCCTGCAGGGGGCGGTGCCGGCGGCGGTGCTGGCTCTGGCCGTGCAGGGGTTCTTTGACATCCTGGAGCGGTGGGTCGTCCCGAGGGGGCTGCGCCTGTAGCATGGTGCCTGTGAAGGCCATGTTGCCCCATCGCGCAGACGCGGCGGCGCCGCAATACTCACGCGCGCAGCTTTGTGATTGGGTTCTGGACGCCCGCCGGCAGACGTTCGATCTCGTCAGTGACCTCTCCGCGGCGCAATTGACCGCGCCGCGAATGGAGATCGTCAATCCACCACTGTGGGAGATCGGTCACGTGGCGTGGTTTCAGGAAAAGTGGGTGCTTCGCCACGCCTGCGGGCAGGCGACCATTCGTCCGGATGCCGATCTGTTGTTCGACTCCGCGGAAGTAGCGCACGATTCGCGATGGGAGCTGCCATTGAGCAATCCCGACGAAATGCTGGATTACGCGCGCACAGTTCGCGACCGTGTGTTCGAGGCACTCGATGCACAAGGTGATCCTCCGGCCCCGCAGTTGGCGTACTTTGTGCTGCTGACTGTGTTTCACGAGGACATGCACACGGAGGCGTTCACGTATACTCGGCAGACTTTGGGGTATTCAGCGCCGCGGCTGAACGTGCCGCGCGCGGAGCCGTCGATCGCCGGGCCACTCCCGGGCGATGTGAGTATTCCCGGGGGTATTTTTCACCTTGGAGCAACGCCCGAGGAGCCGTTTGTATTCGACAACGAGAAATGGGCTCATCCAGTGGAAGTGAGGCCCTTTGCGATGGCTCGTGCTCCGGTGACGCAGGGCGAGTTTCTGGGCTTCGTGGAGGATGGTGGGTATACGCGTGAGTCTGTGTGGACGCCACATGGGTGGGAATGGCGAAGTGCCAGTGGGGCTGCCTGGCCGCTTTATTGGCGTCGAAGCAGCAACGGCCAGTGGGTGAGGCGGCACTTCGATCAGTGGGTTCCACTGGAGGCGCACCATCCCATGATTCACGTGAACTGGTACGAGGCCGACGCTTATTGCCGATGGGCGGGGCGGCGCATGCCGACGGAGTTTGAGTGGGAGGCGGCCGCCGCCGGTGTACCAGCCAATGGCAATCTGTCCGCGCTGAAGCGCCGGTTCCCCTGGGGCAATGAGCCGGCATTCGAATCGGCCAATGTCGACTGGAAGTACATGGGCTGTGCGGACGTTGCGGCATTCTCAGGCGGGGACAGTGCGTTCGGATGCCGGCAGATGATCGGCAATGTGTGGGAATGGACGGACAGTGTGTTCCTGCCATATCCCGGCTTCACGGCGGATGCCTATCGAGAGTACTCCGAGCCCTGGTTCGACACGCACATGGTTTTGCGCGGAGGTTGCTGGGCAACGCGCGGTAGACTACTTCGCAACACCTGGCGCAATTTCTTCCGCCCCGAGCGCCGGGACATTTTTGCTGGGTTCCGCACGTGCGCACCGCTGGACTGAGGATCGGGATCGTGACCCCGGCGCCGCCCCGCTCGCGGAAGGGCAACCGCGTGACGGCGCTGCGCTGGGGTTGGCTGCTTCGCGACCTGGGCCATCATGTTTCCGTCATTCAGGAATACACGGGACAACGGTACGATTTGCTCGTTGCGCTGCACGCGCGGCGCAGCGCCCGTTCGATTGCCCGCTTCCGCACGATGCGCCCGCACCATCCTATTGTCCTGGCCCTGACAGGCACGGACTTGTACAGGGACATTCATCATAGCCGGGCTGCCCAAGAGTCTCTTCGTATTGCGGACCGTCTCGTACTGTTGCAACCTATGGGAATGCGCGCTCTGCCTTCCGAGGCGAGAGCCAAGGCGCGAGTGATCTATCAATCCGTGTCGAAACCTGCGGGGGGAAAGAAAGGGCGCGAACAGGCGGCGCAGCGGGCGGCGTTTGACGCCTGCGTTCTGGGGCATCTGCGAGCGGTGAAGGATCCGTTTCGGACGGCGCTGGCGGCGCGGCGGCTGCCGGAGTCGTCCCGGATTGTGGTGCACCACCTTGGGGCGGCGCTGAATGAGGCGATGGCCCGCCGCGCTCGACGTGAGATGAGGGAGAATCGTCGCTATCGATGGTATGGCGAACTTCCACGGCATGTTGCGCTGCGGCGCCTGGGGAAGTCCCGGCTGCTGGTCCTGACGTCGAAGATGGAGGGCGGGGCCAATGTTCTGTCGGAAGCGATCGCCCTGGGCGTTCCTGTCATCGCTTCGCGGATCGACGGCTCGGTGGGCCTGTTAGGGGCCGACTACCCCGGATACTTCTCCGTCGGAGATACGCGTGCCTTGGCAAGGCTGATGCGCCGCGCGGAGACGGACGAGCGCTGGTATTCGACGCTTCGGCGGCAATGTACGCGATTGCGACCGCTCTTTGCGCCGAAACGCGAACGACAGAGCTGGTTCAAGCTTCTTGGTGAATTGGACGGCCGTGCAGGATACCGGCATGAGTGATTCATCGCGACTGCGGTTGCTGAATGCAATGGAGGGTGACCCGCGGGGCGAGTTTGCAGCGGCGGTGCGCGAGGGCTTGAGTGCGTCCCCCAAGAGGCTGCCCTGTCGATTTTTCTACGACGGCGAGGGGTCGCGTCTGTTTGAGCGGATATGCCAACTGCCGGAGTATTACCTGACTCGTGTGGAGGCACAGATCCTCAGCGGAGGCGCATCCGAGATCGCAGGGTGTGTGGGCACGGTTCGAAGTGTCATTGAGCTGGGCAGCGGGATCGCGCAGAAGACAGAAATCCTTCTGGAGGCGCTCCTGCGCCGGACGGGCCAGTTGCTCTATTGCCCGATCGACGTTTGCGAGGACGTGGTGCAGGCCGGCGCAGGGCGAATGCTGCCGCGGTACGCGGGGCTACGGATTACGGCGGCCATCGGGGAGTACGAAGCGGGGTTGGCGAGGCTGCAAAAGCACATCGAAGCTCCGGCGCTATTGCTGTGGCTGGGTTCGAACATCGGTAACCTTGATCGCGAGGCGTCTGCGGCATTTCTTCGGCGGGTTGCTGCGGCGTTGCCGCGGGACAGTTTCATGGTGATCGGCGTGGACCTGCGCAAGGACAGGCGTGTTCTCGAGGCGGCCTACGACGATGCGGCGGGAGTCACAAGCGCGTTCAACAAGAACATACTGGGGCGCATCAATCGGGAGTTGGGGGGAGAGTTCGCGGTGGACGAGTTCGAGCATCGTGCGCGGTATGTGGAGGACGCGGGGCGGATCGAGATGCACCTGATCAGCCGGCGGGGGCAGCACGTGCGGATTGAGGCCCTGGGAATGTCCGCCAGTTTCGAGCCCGGCGAGGCCGTCCACACGGAGGACTCGTACAAATACTCAGAGGAAGAAGTAGATCAGTTGTTGATGCGCGCGGGGCTGGAGTGCTTACGACGCGACCGCGATGACGGGGGTCGATTCGCTGTGGTCACCGCGCGGGCGATGGCGCACGCGCGGCGATGATTGCCTGGACAGAGGGCGACATCAGCGCAGCCACCGTCTCTACTGGGGGACAAAGTTGTTCTGGATGAAGGCATAGTCGTGCAGGTCGGCATCACCGTCCTCGTCGTAGTCGGCGGCGGTGAAGAACTCCGGCGGGCAAGCGGCGCCGGGTGATGCGCCGCCGGGACCGCTTTGGCATCGCTGGAAGTCGCCGTAGGCGAAGCGGTCCAGAATGCTGAGCGCGATATTACGAATTTTGGCGCGCTGGTCGATCAGCAGATTACGGACGAACTTCTCGGGCCCGCCGGCGACGGCCATGAAGATGCGGACGATTTCCGGGGAGGAGGGGTTCAGCACGACGGCGGTGCCGCTCGGCTCAATGCCGTCCGGTGTAGACTCGGTGCGGACCTTGAGGGCGTAGAGGTGGCCAGGGCAGTCGTCGAGCAGGCCATCGGCCGGCGACGTGTCCCGGGCGGTGCCGCAGCCGGCGACACCCAGGCAGCCCGAGGCGGTGCAGCTCAGCTCACAGGTGTCGCGGACCCCGTCACCGTTGCAGTCGGCAAAGTCGAAGCGCCCGATTTCCTGGCCGCTCGGAAGCCGCGCGACCAGGAGCACGGAGCCTTGCTGCTGGACGGCGACGCCGTTCACCAAGGCCGGGCCGTACAGGACCGCGTCGGGTTCGGGAATCCCCGCCGCCCACGCCCAGCTAGAGATCATTCCGCCGACGCCAACCGTCATCGCGCCAATTCTTCGCAACATGGGAATACCTTTCCAGCAAAAAGTTTCGCTTGCCGCGTGAACACCAGCATGGCTTCCTTCGCAGGCGCAGGCCTAATCCTCATCGAAGTAGGCATTCATCATCTGATCCATCAGGTCGGCGGCCCCCTGTCCTCCAGTCGAGCCAACGGCGATCTTGCTGATCGTCAGGAAGACACCCGAGCCCGCTGCAGCTACGCCACCGGCGACCCTCGAACCTGTTTTAGCCTTGACCGCATCACCGACCGCATTATCCGCGCGGTGGATCCATGGCGTATTGTCATAAGTGTACTGGGCAGCCCCTGCCGCCACCGCCCCCGGACCACTGACAAAACCGCCAACGGTGATTGCGGTTGTGCCGCCCCAATGCGCACCTTTTTCCAGGGTTGGGTTCTTTGCGAAATCGATTGCTTCGTTCACATTGAGAGCGATGCCGACTCCCGTAGCGACTCCATTGATTCTCGGCGTGGATTTGAATGCGGTTATTTCCCTGGCAGCTTCGAGAGAGATGTTCGCGTCTCTTGCTATTTTGGAAGCTTTCGCGATTTCGGTGATTTCGAGGGCGATACCCGTCTTCTCCGCGGCCTGGCCGATTCCCTCCATGAGCGATGCAGCCACGTCGGACGCTTCGTCCAGCCCGGTCGGATCGACGTGGTTCAAGGGATTGTTGAGAACGTAGGAGTACAGGTTCGTTTTCTGCGGCTGTGATAAGTAAGAGGCGAGGTCATCGGACGACAGCATGCCGGGATTGGCGAACTTTGGGTCCGGGGTGAGGAATCTCGACAGTGCACCGGCCAGATACCGCGCCTCGAAGTAATGCAGATCGGATTCGGAGTCCTGCTCTTTCTGAGTGAAGCCGTACGGCTGGCGGAAGAGGACGCCTGGTTCGTGGGAGTGGCGAATCGCTCCGAAGGGGAAGTAGGCGACTTCCTGGAGCAGGGTGCCTTGCCGATCGGTCATGACATTGGTCGATCCGAGGTGGTCGCCGTGGTAGAACATGACCCCCCGATTCTCGCTTGCTGCCGGGATCAGTTGTGTCTGCGCGGGAAGAGTCAACCAGACCGAGCTGCCGGAGTTGAAAGAGAGCATCGAATCGGTGAGGCCAACGGGCAGGGATGGATCGGTGAGCAGCCAATGGGGCTCCGCAGGATCGTGGACTTGAACGCGGACGTCCACAGAAAGAAAATGTTCGCTGGGCACGAGGGGCTCCAGACGCGGCCAGGGGAGCAAGGTTTGGCCGGCGGGGATGACCATCGGGCTGGCCGTGGGCTCGTACATCCCGACCGCCGCGGCGATTCGTGGACTGGGTACCTCGACCCAAAGGGGCGTTGCAACCGGGACGAACGCATCCTGAGCCACTTCGCGGTATTCCTTCCCCGTCCACTCATAGACGCGCGAGCCGGGACCGAAGAGTTCGGCCGTCGACTGGAAGGTCTGCACCGCTATTGTCAGGAGGTTGAATCCCTCGAACAGCCATATCCGTTGCACGCGCGCCCGCGAGGGGTCGAGCGTGCCTGTAATCTGTGCTAGACGGGCAGGTCCATCGAATACATATTTGATCGGGGCGCCGTTGGGGCGATACTCGAACCACTGATTGACGTAGAACGTCGGGTCTGACTGCTTCCCTTGTTCGACCAGCTTGGTGATACGGCGGCCCGTGTAGTCGTAGGTGTAGCGTGCCTCGACTTTCCCGACTTCGTACCGTATGAGTCGATCCTTGAAATCCCAAGTCAGAGTGGCGCCGTCCGCCGCAGTCATATTGCCGTTGTCGTCGTAGCCGTAAACTCCGCCTGAGGCCGTGGAGGTCAACGCGTGGGGACCCGGGAGCTGGCCGGGTAAGCGGCCGGGGCGATCCGCCCGACCGCCCGCGTAGGTCATGTCGCCAAGATGGGCCTTGGGGGCGTCGGAGGTCTGGCTGAGCATGTTGCCGATGGCGTCGTAGGAGTAGTGAATCGTGCCAAGGGTGGCCTTGTCGGGTGAGGTTGGCGTGTAGCGCGCGCGGGTGAGGCGATACAGGCCGTCGTAATCGAACCGTTGTGTATTGCGGCGCGAGGAATCCGCGGGCACGCCTTGGGGTCCATCGAAGGGCCGCAGATCGTTGATCGCCACGACATTGGACGCCGGATCGAAGTCATAGGCATAGTGCATCACATCGCCGGCCAGCCCGGACGACGTATGCAAGCTCGTCAATCGATCGCGACTATCATAGCCATACGTCGTGACCGTGCCGTTTCCGTAAACGCAGCTTGCGCGTTGCCCGGTCGGCTCGTAGGTGGCGCTGGCGATCAGTACTTGCCCCCCGGGGCCTCCATCGGCACTCTCAAGGAAGGAAGCCGAATTGTAGGCATACACGCAGCGGTCGCCGTCGGGGTAATGCACCTCCACGATGCGGTCCATCATGTCATAGGTGAAACCGGTCATGAAAGGCGTGAGGACGTCAAGCTGAGGGTCGCGAATGCGCTTCACCATCCAAGCCAAGTTGCCGCGGGCGTCGTAGGAGCGGTGCTCTTGGCCCGACAAGTCCGCGACCGATGCCAGGCGTCCGCCGGTGAAGGCGGCGGTCGCGGAAGTGCCATCACCCCGGGCGACGTTCTCGCTGGGAAGGTCGTAGACGTATTGGACATCGACGGGATCCGCGGGCCCTCCGCCTTGGTCCAGATAGTTTTCGGAGACTAGGCGATTCGCGAAGTCAAAGGAGTAGGCGATCTGCTGACCCCGCGCGTCCGTGGTGCGAATGAGGTTCCCGACATCGTCGTAGTCGTAGATCATCGCCCCACGGTCTGGGTCGCTTAAGGCGATGTTGCGTCTGAGCGAGTCGTACATCATCCGCTTCGTGTTGCCCTGAGCGTCGGTGATCTCGATGAGGTCGCCTTGTGTGTCCCAGGCATAGCGGGTGTGGTATTCCTCATTTGTGCCGTTCCTCTCCGTGACTTCGACGACTCGGTCGAGTCCGTCCAAGCGGCGGGTGAGGGGCGTGTTTGCGCCGGCGGTGTCGTTTTCGTCGTGGTGGTGCTGCACGAGAGGTTCGAAGACGGTGCGTGTAAGCGTGCCGTCGGGGTTGACCATTTCCACGGTGCGACCTTGTGCGTCGTAGGTCAGCGTATGGCGTGGCATCTGGGGGTCGGGGTTTTCGTAATCCGGGGTGGCGGCGAAATAGGGCAGCCAGCGGCTGTTTTCGAGTTTGCGCGGGTTGAAGGTGACGGCGTCCACGAATCGCCACTGGCCGTCTTCTGCTTCGACCTTGGCGCCGATCTTGCGTCCGAACCCGTCAGAGTAGTCGAATCGATCGAAGGTGCCGCCGCCATCGGCTTCGAGAACGCGAGTCACGATGCGGCTGATGGGACTGCCGAGATCGTATTCGTAGTTGGTGCGCGCGCCACCGGGGCGCTGCTGGACGGTGAGTCTTCCCAAGCTGTCGTATTGAAAGTCGCTGCGGGCGCCGGCGAAGTCCACCGTGTTGACGGTGGTTCCCAGGGCCAGGTCGTAGGTCGCGGAGGTCGAAAGATCGTAGAACTCGAGGTGAACGATCTCCATGATCGGGAATGTGTGCAGCATTTCATCGTAGACCACGGAGCGGCTGTGGCCGTTGGCGTCGGTCATGCGGATCACGTTGCCAAAGGAGTCGTATTCGTTGCGCACGGCGAGCACGTAACGATCGCCGATGTTCAGCCAGCGGCGATGCTCCAACAAATTGCCGCGCGGGTCATAGGAGAACAGCTCATCCGCGACCTGGACACCGTTGCCATCGCGAGTGGTGGAACGTAACACGCGATTCATGAGCCAGACCGTGGGATCGTAGGCGAAGGTTCGCTCAACGAGTCGCTCGTCCCCTTCCTCCGTTGCGATACCCAGCATGTTTTCGCGGACCATGTTGCCGAAGTCGTCGAACTGGTACTCGGCGCGAAGGTGCACGGGGCTGGCGGTCTGTTCGAAGACGAACGTATCGGTGGCCTTATTGAAGGCATAGCAGACCTGCCGTCCGTCTGCGGAAGCGTCCAGAATCCGGTGCTGCACCGTGCTTTCCACCCGTTCGAAGCGAGCGCCGGTTGCACCGGTGACTTCCTGGCTGAGCACCATTCCCTTCCGGCAGCCCGCTTGGGCCCCGGTGTCGAAGACCGTCTGCCCGACTCGCGTGGGAGCAGAGGTATCCCCGAGTTCCAAAGCCTGCGTTTTTGAGAATCCGCGGAATTCTTGTTTCTGAGAATCGTAGAAAGGATCGCGGTATGCGAACTCGCGGACGAAGTCACTGCCGCGGCTGTCGGATTCGGTAATCCGGGCAACGATGGGTACGGAGATCGGCATCGTCGACTGCCACGGGCTTCCGGCCACGCGGGCCCTGACCATCTGATCCACGGACGATTCGTGCTGCAACGTCGTGACCAGTCCGAAGCCATTGTCGATGCGAGTGAGCAGGTTAGGGCGAACGCCCGGCACGAAATCAAGAAACTGCTCCCTTGTCCCTGCCGCGCGGGCGCTGTTGGAGATGAGGAAATCCGCTGAGCCGTTGCCGTTCATGTCGGCGAAGCGCGTGGCATCACAAACGAGATTCGGAGGCGTCCCGGTGCAAACGACCGCGGGCAGTCCGACAATGGTGCGCAGGCGGTCGAATCCGGCGATACCCAGGTTGAGGAAATAGTGGATTCCATTGGGCGATGCGGCGGGGCGCACCAGCACGAGATCGGAGAGGGCGTCGCCGTTGATGTCAGCAAGAACTACGCGGGGGATCTCTGTCACCTGCAGCGAGAACGGGCCTGAAAATGGAAGGACGATCGGGCCGTCAAAGTTGCCTCGCCCGCAGCTAGCCCAGTACACCACACGCGTGCTTTGCACCCAGACCAGATCGTTGATGCGGTCACCGTTCACGTCCGCGATGCGCGCTCCGGGATCCTCGAATCGAAAGGCTTGCGTGCCGTCCGACAGGACCGGCAGCGGTACCTGACGTCCGTAGCGGCCGCCGGGCATCATCATCCAGAGGCTGTAGCTGTTGTCTCCGGTGAACAGAATGTCGTGGAGGCGGTTGTGATCGGTGTCCAAAGTGCGGCTGCCGGAGTTCTCGAAAGGCCACAACGGCCACGTATCTGTATTGCGCAGGTTGACAGGGCTGCTCCAGGAGCGCTCCCCGCTGTTGAGATAGCACTGGAACGTGGCGCTGTTCACCTTGTGAATGAGGTCGGACTCGCCATCGGCACTGTGATCGGCCAGGTGAACGGCGGTCGATCCCAGATTCAAGCTCGGGGCGTTGCCGACCAGCGTGCCGACGGTGTCCCACTCCAGCCGACCGGAGTCATTGATTCCGAGATTGAGGTGAATCCTGTGGGAGGTCTGACTCGCATTCAGCAGATCGGGCAGGCCGTCCTGGTTCATGTCGATCAGTTCGACATTGTCTGAGTCAAGCCCGATCGCCGGGTCACCGCTGCTGCGGGTGAATGAGGAGGAGACATTGTCGGGCGGAATCCAGTCGGTGTATTGGAAAGTGATGGGGGGAAGCGAGGTTACACCGTCCGCCCCGCGAAGGGTCACCTTGCTCAATCTGGAGGCGAGCGTATTGGCCTCGTATTCGAGGTCGTATCGCCGGATCAATGAGTCCGCAAGGCCGTCGCCGTTGAAGTCGCCGACCAGAGCGGTTGGAGAAGGGGGAACGCCTTGGGCGATTACGTCGACTCGCGCCAGTCGCAGGCCGGTGCGAATCTCAAAGCCGCTCCGGAAATCGGCATGCACGTCCGGCCTGCTGGAGTCGTACGAAAGCACGGCGGCGTAGAAGGCCCCGGGTTGCGCCCAGCGGACCTCGCGGAGATACTTTTGACCGGGCGAGCCCGCATCGTCGATGTATCGGTACTCTGCGACGTTGCCGTTGAGATCCGCGGTCCTCTCCAGCAGCCAGGCAAACATCCGGCCGTTGTGTTCGAGGCGGGCAGTGCCGCTGCCGCCGAATTCGTGCCGGATCCCGTTCTTTTCGCGCACCTCCCAGCCGTCGCCCACACGCTGATATCTCGAGAAGCTGCCTTCCGTTTCGGTGCGCATCGATCCGTCGGCGAGCGGTACGAGCTCCTCGAGATCGACGCCGGAAAACCGGTCGATTTCTTCGGGGTTGTCCACGGTTCCATCGAAATCATCGTCGAGGCTGTTAGGACCGTCGATGTAGAAGGGAAGTCCATGATCCATGTTGCGCGAGACCATCGTCGGGCCGGACAGCTTCCATCCGATTCCCACGATTCCATTGCCCTGACCGGTGTGGTAGTCGATGGAAAGCCGCGGTGCGAAACCTGTGGGGCCTGTGGGAAGCTGGATGGGCACGGAGAACGTCCCGCTTCCGCTGTTGAGTTGCGGCTGAAACGACTCTCCCAGCCCCTGGATGGAACCCGGCCCGGAGGGCAGAGAGACCACTTGTGGCGAGACGCCGTTCTTGTCGGCGGCCAATGCGTTTCCCCACGCGATGAACCAGATCACCGTCAACGCCGAGCCTGAGTTGATGAATGCTTTCACAGCCGGATTCCTTACGAAGGTTTGCCGTAGGCCTTGATGCGCAGTTTGACGTCGTCAATCCCCAAGTTCTGCTCCGGGCTTCTCGGATTGCCGGACTGATCGGCGTCGAAGATCAGGATGAGCAGCTTGCGGCGCACTTCCGCGGGGTCGTCGGCGGGATCGGCGAACTGACGGCCGGGGATGGCCAGCAGCCACTGCGTGTTCCATACCGACCAGCCAGCCAGTTCGTCCTGGAACACGGGGTTCTCCGTCTGGCGAAGCTGCGCCTGGGTCACAGGAAAACGGTTGATGAGATAGAGATCCTCGGACGTGGCCAGTCGCGGGATATTGAAGGTATCCAGGATGGCTCCGCCTTCATCGCGATAGGCCGCGGAGACCCCGGGGATTCTCTGGTCCACCACGCCCCAGGTACGTACTGTTCGCAGCGCACAGTCGCCGGTCTCGGGGGCGCGGAGCATGCTCGACCCGACAGGCAGGAGGTGGGCAAAAATCAGTGGGCCATCCACGCCCAGAGCGCTGGGGTTGTCCACACCTTCCAGAAGGATGGCGAACTCGAAGAGCTTGGGATTGGAGCAGGTGTCGAAGTTGGCCGGGGCCCCGAAGAGCGTTCCTCGCCTCTTCCCGAACAACGTCCGCCCGGCGACCTCAGTCGAGAACGTCAGTACGATTGCCGGTCCGGCATCACGATCGCTGTCGAAGCTGGCGAGTTGGGAGAAGGCCGGTACCTCGAGCAATTCCTGGACGATGTTGGACTCCAGGAACGCCCGGAAGGCCTTGTTCTTCTCGAACTGCCGCTGGTCGGTGTCCTGAGAAGGGTCGATGGCCAGCCCAAGGAAGTTCTTTCTGAGGCTGAACTCATCGCCGCCCTGGTCGAACAAGGAGAGCTTCTGCAACCGGGAGGAGAAATCACTTTCCTGACGTTTCTGGTCCAGCCGGGCGATGACGCTTTCCAAGCCCTTGTCTGTTGCCGTTTCAGTCCCTAACAGCCGCTCGCGATACAGCCTCCGCATCTGGTCATCCACTTCGTCACGCTCGTTGTATTCATAGGCGAAAGCCCGCGCGGCGAGCATCACATATCTGGAGGCGAGATCGAAGAAGGCTCCGTACTGTTCGAGGGCCTGATTGCGGAAGGTGCGGAAGGCCAGGTCGCGGAAACGGAAGTCCTGCAGCCTGTCTGACTGCACCCGCCGGATGCGGTCGCGCTCGTCGAGGATGCGTTTGCCTTCCTGGAAGCTTTTTTGCACGACGGCGAAGGCCTGCTGGGTCTGCGTTTCGGCTACGGCGAGTTCGAGAATCGCCTGGGGGGTTCGACGGATGAGGTCCTCGAGCTCGATCTCCAGGGCGCGGATGGTCTGGTCGTTAGAAATGCGGGTGAGTTGCGCGGTCTGCCAGCAGTTGATGCGGAGCTCCTCTCTCTCAATGTCGAACTGTTCCTCGATCTCGGAGAAAGGACTGCTGCCGCTCTGGAAATTCCCCAGCATGTCGCCCACCAGGCCGAGGCTTCCGCCGAGGGCACTCTCGCACGATTGGGACAACGGCGCCGTGGGGTCGCCGAGCCCCCCGCGCACCACGCACGCAGTTGCAGCTGAGAAGAACCCGAGGAAGCGGCTCGAGGTTCCGCGTTCCTCGCGAAGCTTGGCGAGCTTTTCCTTCCGTCCAAGGACGCTCTCCCGGTCGTCGCAAGCCTGGGCTTGGATTTCCAGTTGCTCCAAGGCCTCATTGCGAGTCAGGGCAACGTTCTCCGCCTTGTCCTGGATCAGGGCTTCCAGGTTGGCGATCGCCAATTCGGCGGATTGAATGCGAAGCGCGGCAGTGCGAAGCTCGAACATGGCCAATTGGACCTGGCCGGCTGCGGCGCGAGGCTCCAAGCCGAGCTCTTCCAGCGTCTGCGCGTCCACCAGGAAGTTCAACAGGTCGGGACTGCCGGCGCACTCGCCGTTGCATCCGGCCTCGATCGCATCGTCATCCGGGTCGTTTCGCCCGTTGGTGATTTGCGCGCCATCCCCGTCGTTATCCTCAAAGTCGTTGTCCAAGGTGTCGCTGGGGGAGGGCAATCCGAAGATCTCGATCAGTCGATTGTTCAGGCCGATGTCCGATTCACGCACGCGGTCCTCGAACTCCGCGAACGACTCCTCGTTGGTGCGAAGTCGATTGAGGCCCAGGTTGGCGCGCTTGAGAATGCCGCGGGCGTTTCTGATAGCCTCGACGGCCGCATCGCGGACGATCCCATAGTGGGACTTACCGGAATTGGCCCCGCCTTCCAGAAAGTTCAGGAGCTGTCCTGGCTGAATAATGCGGAATGGCACCACGTTGGGAACCAGACCGAGCGGATTGAGCCCCGCGCCGGCCGCATCCACACGTTCCTGCATTTCGTTGACGGCCGACGCCAAGATGCGAACTTCGTCTACTCTTTGCCGGTGGACCGCTTCGATTTCGTCCGCCGTTTCCGGTTCGGGAACGGGAAGGAGGTGATTCGATAACGCCCAGTCAAAGTAGGCCCCGATGCCGCCGCGCCGCGCCCAATCGGCGATTCCCCAGGCCCGCCCGATGTCTGAGTCGGTCAGCGGCGTGTCGACGTCTTCGCGGTAATCCTGACGGAAGGTCAGGTCCACGATGCGATTGGCCGTTCGCGCCCGCGCCGCCATGGCCGCCGCCATGTTCCGGACCGACTGAAACCCAACTCGATGGATGATCCCGTCGTCATCGAGAATGGACTCGCAGTCCGAATCGCTGCAGTCAGGGCTGCTCTGGGGCACGCGCAGGGATTCGACCATTCTTTGCGAGAAGTCCGGCGAGACGGGCTCCTCGCGCGCGGCGCCGAACGCGTTAAGGTATTCGGCCGTGGCGGTCAAGTAATAGCCGTAAGCATCACCGTGCCCTTGAGGAAACGCCTCAGACGCCGTCGCATTGTCGGTGGTGCTGGTGAAACCGTAATTGGAACGATAGGCCAAGGACCCGAATGTACCTGTCGCATTGGGCCGCAGACGGTTGTAAATGGACGCTCGGGTTGCTGCGCCGAACTGCGGATAGTTACCGTTTGCATTGGTCGGCGGATCGTCGTTGAGCGGCTCGTCCGCCAAAAGGGGAAGCGCGATCTCGCGTCCGCGCAGCAGGGCCAGTTCCTCGGAGAGCAGGGTCCCGATGGAGGGTAAACCGTTGAATGCGAACAGGCCGGGAACCTGCTCCAAGGAGATGCTCTCGCCCAGCGCTCCTTCGCCGACGGTCGGGTCCATGGCATCCGCGAACGCTTCGTTACCAAGCAGCATTTCGAAGGCGAAGAGCTCGTTGAGGGCCTGTTGCGCCAGATCGACCGGAATGCAGGAAGGATCCTTCGTCAGCGTGCGGAGGCGTTCGGCGGGGTCACGGGTCGCTCCGGTCCCAGGCGGGGGAATGCAGCTTCCGCCGGGACAGGCCGAGCCCCCGGCACAGATCAGGCCCTCGCCCGCTCCGCCGAGGCAGATGCCGCCTCCCGGCGTCTGTCCGGTTCCCGGTTTCCAGGGACGACCATAGTTCTGAATCATGGTGCCGAAGGTTGTCGGGCTGATGGGATCGTCGCGCTCGTTGCGGAAGACTTCCGTGGCCGCGGAGTCCTGGCTCGCAAGCTGGGCCAGCACTTCCGGCGCGTCGCACTCATCGGGCCGGCCGTTCAGGTCGTTGTCACAACTGGTTCCGTCAATGACCTCGCAGGCATCGGAAATGCCGTTGCCGTTGCAATCCGCGTCGCACGCGTCAGGAATCCGGTTGTGATTGCAGTCCGCGCCGACGGTCAATCGCGCGGCGGCTCCTGCGACGACGAGGTCATTGGATTCGACCGCATCGGCAAGGATGGTGCCGGACGACTCGTCCATGGCCCAGGCGGCAACAAGGCCTTGGGGCTCGACGGGTTCGGTAATGAACATCGAACCATGAAGCTGGGTCGCCGTGCGTACGGTATTCCAAACCCGGACGTCGGCCAGGAAGCCATCGAGCAGGCGATCCGACGCGCCACCCGTCCCCCGCCCGATGCGGAGCGTCCCGGCGGTCCCACCCGCGGGAGGGCCGCCCACGTTGCCAGAAAGCGGGGCCAGGTTGTCAATTTGAACAGCGTATTCCGTGG
>SBAX01000237.1 GCA_005240095.1 Phycisphaera mikurensis | reverse complement strand
TTCGAGGAATCTTCAGAGGAGAACGCCATGCCAAACTCCGGCGAAAGCTCGACAGATACCTCCAGGCGGCATAAAAACTGCTCAGTTTGAGTAGCTAGGAAGAGGGACACCCGAATGCCGCTGATTCGACAGGCAACTGCCGCAGCCTCCGTGTTGCTCCTTCATGTCCATGCGACGGCCCTCGCCGAGGCACCCGCGGGCTCCATCGTCGGCTGGGGCGAGCAAGTCGTCGTGGACCTGACCGGACCTTTCACGCAAGTCGCCGCGGGCAATTGGCATAATCTGGGACTGAAGTCCGACGGGTCCGTCGTGGCGTGGGGACGTAACCGCGAGGATCAGTGCAACATCCCCGCGCAAAACAGCGGCTTCGTGGCCGTCGCTGCAGGCCATCTGCACAGCCTAGGCCTGAAGTTCGATGGGTCGATCGTGCGCTGGGGTTACAGTGGCGATGGTCGGGCCGACGTCCCGTCGCCCAACACGAGCTTCATCGCGGTCGCCGGGGGCGGGGTTCACAGTCTAGGCCTCAAGTCCGACGGCTCCATCGTGGCGTGGGGAGACAACTTCTACGGTCAAGGCAACGTTCCCTCGCCCAATGCCGATTTCATCAGCATCGCCGCTGGCACGTACCATAGCCTGGCGCTCAAGTCAGACGGCTCCATCGTGGCGTGGGGACACAACTCCTCCGGCCAGACGGACGTCCCCTCGCCCAATGCAGATTTCGTCGGTATTGCTGCGGGTGCGTATCACAGCCTAGGCCTGAAGTCCGATGGGTCGATCGTGGGCTGGGGTTACAATGACGATGGTCAGACCGACGTCCCGTCGCCCAACACCGGCTTTGTGGCGATCGCTGCTGCGAACGGAGATACCGAGGCGTGCCACAGTCTGGGTTTGAAGGCCGACGGTTCGATCGTCGGCTGGGGATGTAATGGCAATCGTCAAACTGAGGTGCCCCCGCCCAATGCCGATTTCATCGGCATCGCCGCGGGTTTCGAGCACAGCCTGGGGCTCAAGTCCGACGGCTCGATTTGTGCGTGGGGACGTAACAACTATGGGCAGACGAACCTACCACCGCCGAACAACCGCTTCGTCGCTACCGCTGCGGCTTGGTTGCACAGCTTGGGACTGAGATCGGATGGCTCCGTCGTCGCTTGGGGCGATGACGGCTTTGGTCGGACGAGCGACCCGCCCCTGAACACAGGTTTTGTCTCCGTCGCGGCAGGTGGCTACTTCAACCTCGGTCTGCAGGTCGACGGGTCGAGTGGGGGATTAAGCAAGAACTTCCCTCACCTAACACGGGATTTGTTGGCGTCGCGGCGGGACTCTTCCACGGGCTGGGTCTGATGGCCGACGGATCGGTTGTCGCGTGGGGAAACAACAACTGGTACGGTGAGGCGAACAATCCTCCGAACAACACTGGCTTCGTCGCCGTCGCTGCCGGGATGTTCTACAACCTTGGTCTGAAGTCCGAGGGCTCCATCGTGGCTTGGGGAGACAACTGCTGTGGTCAGAGGACGGTCCCAGCCCCTAACACCGACTACATCGCTGTTGCTGCAGGTGGGGCTCATAGCCTAGGGTTGAAGGCAGACGGATCAATCATCGGCTGGGGTAGGAACCTCTCCGGTCAGACCGACGTCCCTGCGCCGAACACTGGCTTCATCAGCCTCGCTGCGGGTTGGTTTCACAGTTTGGGCCTGAAGTCCGACGGCTCTGTCGTGGCGTGGGGATGTGCTGAGCCCGACTACAACTACGGCCAATGCACAGTTCCCGTGCCTAACGCCGATTTCATCGCCGTCGCTGCGGGCGGGTATCACAGCCTAGGCATCCGAGGGTCGAAGGCAGATTACGACGGCGACGGCAGAATCGACACGACGGACTACACGGTGCTGTGGAGTGTGATCGACTCGGAACACGGCGGGGGGCCGTCGGTCGAGCCGACGGTGCGGTTCTGGTACCTGTTCGACATGGACTCCGACCGCGACGTTGATCTGATGGACGTCGCCCTGTTCGCCAACGCCTTCACCGGGCAGTGAGCGCCCTCGGCATCCGTCAACGTTGAGTGGCATGCGGGCGGTGGGGCGCAGGTGCGCCTTCCAGTAGGCCCTGAGTGCTCAGGTCTTCGTCGAGGTCCGGCCAGTGGATGCCGAAGCCGCCGCCGCAGGGCCGCCAGTTGTTGCGCTGCGCGGGCGTGGCGTCGAGCAACCGCGGATACCAGGCCAGCGGGACGGTGATGGTGCGCCCGTCGGCCAGATCGACGCTCATCGTGTCGGCGTCGAAGCGCACCTCGGCAACGCGCTCTCCGGGCCTAGGCCCCGAAGTTCTCATTCCATATCTCCAACCACTCGACGGCGTACTCCGTGACCATCCGCTGAACGTCGCGCAGCTCCTTGGCCCGGAAGTTGATGTTGTACGCCAAAGCTACAGGATCGATCCAAAACTTCGCGGTGCACTCATCACGATCCACATGCGGAGGTTCGCCCCGGTCATGACTGTAGAAGTATACCCGATACGGCCCGATTCTCGCGATGGTCGGCATGACGCGCCTCGTGCATCTGGACCGCAAATGCTGCGGTAGTGCGTGAGTCCAGAAGCCCAACATTCTAGTCCTATAAGCCAAAGAGGCAATAGCCTTCGAGCCGCTTCGATACTCCCACCGACGGGACGATGAGGTCTTTAACGGTGGAACTCGGGACATCGATGTGGAGAGAGGAGTAGATTCCAGTGAGCGCCCGGCGCGTTATTATCTTGATGAAGCAGCCGCGCCTATCCCGCGCCCTCCCCGCC
>SBAX01000316.1 GCA_005240095.1 Phycisphaera mikurensis | reverse complement strand
TCCGCCTCCGCTTGGGGCCCGGCTTAAGTACTAAGCAGGAAATGTCGCGCGGTTGTCACGGACGAATCTGAGATTCCGTTCCTCGCCCGGTTCCCACGCCCGGCGCTCGTCGGCAAGAGGGGAGCCTTCAAAGGCTGTCGACGACGCCTTCCCCGCCTGTTGTCCTTCAAGGAGGCCGGACCCGGACCCCGATGGACGCCTTCTCCAGCCTCGCCCGATAAGGCCAGCCTAAGGGTTTGCGCTCGGGATTGCAACAAAAAAACGGCCTGGCGGGGGATTGTTAAGTGGATTTTTACTTTACATCGCCACGCTCTTTGGTGGCCTCCTATTAACGGTCGTTACCGATATTGGGAGCAGGGAACCGAGCGTACCAGTCGACTTCAGGGAGGAAGGCATTTTCCAGACGGTAAGACACCCAACAGGCCTGGCAGTTCTGGTCGCTACCATCGCGGTTGGCCCCTCCGGCGGGTCACCGGCCGCGCCCCCGGTTCAGTTCCGAGTTGTTCGGGCCGGCGATCCGCAGGCGGGGGGACCGGCCTACGACTTTCGAATCAGCCGCTTCGAGATCCGCAACGACCAGTACGCCGAATTCCTGAACGACGCCTACCGCCATCCCACGGATCCGAGGGGTTGGTTCCTCTACCATGACGTGGACTCCGGCGACGTGTACATCAATGACTCGACCGAGGGCGCCGAGGGAGCCGCCGGTCCCTCAGCAGCGCTGACGGTACGACTCTACGCCGCCGCCGTCGGACGCATCCGCTTTGACGCAGGAGCTGTAGACCCCTACGTCGTGGAACCCGGCTACGAGGCTCATTCCGTGGTCGGGGTAAGCTGGTACGGAGCAGCCAAGTACTGCAACTGGCTCACGCTGACTCACGACATGTCGATGGAGGAACGGGCCTATTCCGAGGGGCCGAGCCCCGCGAATTGGCATGCCTTGGCCTTCGACCCTAGCGATGCGGATAGCAACAGGAGCGGATACCGCCTGCCCATGGACGGCGGAGCGTTCGGCCTCGGTCCGTACAACGAGTGGCACAAGGCCGCGAGCGCAAGGCGGGAAGACGGCGAACTGGTGTTCACCGCCCGCTACGGCTTTGGCCGCGACACCATCGACCGGCGCGACGCCAACTTTCTCGAAAGCGGTGATTCCAAGGACGACAACACCACGGCCGTCGGGTTCTTTGACGGCGTCCACGCCCTCGCTGACGCGGTCACCGGCACGCGCGACACGCAGAACGGCTACGACCTCTACGACCTTTGCGGCAATGCGGCGGAGTGGGTCCACGACGTAGTGGTCAACGGGTCGGTAGCGACCGGCGGCACACGCGGCGGACATTTCCTGCACCCCATGGGGTTCGCAGCGCTGCGCAACGATTCTCGCGAGGTCGTTCCCGCTGAGTCCACCTTCGGGTTCATCGGCTTCCGCGTGGCCCAGAGCCTCGCACCGGTCGCTCCCTCACTCACGGCCACGTCTGACATCCGCGCCGAGGGGTTCGCCGGCGGCGCCTTCTCGATTGATCGCTTTACTCTTGAGCTAAGCAACGACGCTTCCTACACCCTGGACGATGTCGAGGTCACCATCGACGTCCCCTGGTTGGAGCTGGACGGGGCAGCGCCCACGCGGGTCGCGGCACGGAGCGCGATCGAGATTCCCCTGCGCCTTTCCGCGACGGCCACCAGCCTCTCCGTCTCCCCGCGCCCCTCGGGAAGCCTATCCTTCATTCCGCGCAGCGATGTGCAAGAGGGCGGACCAAGCTATGACTATTGGATCTCTACAACCGAAGTCACGAACGACCAATTCGTCGTTTTCCTCAACGACTCTCTTCTACACACGAGCGATCCTCGCGGGGCGTACATGTACCACGATGTCGATTCCGGAAACGTGTACCTCCACGCCGAAGAGCGAGGCCAGGTTGGCACGGGCGCGCCGTCGGAAGTGCTGACGACACTTCTTTACGACTCCGAAGTGGGACGGATTCACTACGCGGGCGGCCAGTACGCCGTTGAAGAAAACTTCGGACTGCACCCCGTCGTCGGCGTCACCTGGCACGGAGCCGTCAAATACTGCAACTGGCTCACCCTTTTTGCCGGACTTCCCGCGGGACTGCGGGCGTACGCCGAGGGCCCTACGCCGCAGGACTGGCGCCCGGTAACGGTTGAGGCCATGGCGTGGCAGGCCCGCGGAATCGCCGATGACGAACGCGCCGCCCTGGTGCGCGACACAGTCGGCTACCGCTTGCCCATGGATCACGGGGTCGAAGGCGCGGCGCCGTTCAACGAGTGGTACAAGGCGGCCTCCGCTCGAACCGACTACTTCGCGGAACCCGCGTTCGACGCCGTCTACGGCTTCGGGCGGGATTCTCTCACGCCCGCCGATGCCAACTACTTCAACAGCGGAGACACCGCCGCGGACTCCACATCCCCGTTTGCCTTCTTCGACGGAGTCAACACCCTGGCAGACGAAACGACTTCCACGACGGACACCGCCAATCGGTATGCCCTCTATGACCTTTGCGGGAACGTAGCGGAGTGGACCGCCGACTTCTTTACGGCGGGAGACACCGCCTTGCGCAGCGTGCGCGGCGGCAGTTGGATGGATGCGGACTACTCGGATGCCCTGAAGACCACCGGGCGCGTGGGAATGCCGCCCGACTCCCGCAACAACTTCACCGGTTTTCGGGTTGTCCGGGGAACGGGCCATGTGGCCACGGTCACCGTCCACGATCCCATCTCCGACACCTATCAGTCGCAGTCTTTTGTCCTGGACCTGCGCGAGCCGCTGGAGGCGTCGCCCCGCGCGGGACTGGTCGTCCTCGGCACATACTGCGACGACTTCGCCGCGCGCTCCGCAAGCTACGTCATAGAAAACCGCTCCGCCTCGCCCATGCCGTGGGCAGTGCGACTGGAGCCCTCCGTCGACTGGTTGGCCGTATCGGCAGACGAGTCGGAAACACTCGCTCCCTCCCCGGACGGAACGGCCAACGTGGACGTCGCCACCAACGCCCTGGCCAGTCGCCTCCCGCCGGGCGAGCACCGAACCGACCTCATCCTCACCAATTCGCACACCAACAGTGAGTTCGTGCGGCCCGTCTCTCTCCAGATCGCCCAGCCGATTTCAGTTCACAGCGGTCCTCAGAATCCCGAGAGCTTCACCAGTGTATGGAAGGGCAACTTTGATGCACTTGCCTCGTTGGCATTCACACTCTCGCGTTCGAGCGGAACTGAGCCCGCGTGCGCATTGGACTATGCGGTATCCACACAGACAACCTGGCTGTCCGTAGTGCCCGTGGCTCCGACTTCGTCGCTGGCCGGTCCATTGCCTGCCTCGTCGGAAGTCCTGTCGTTTGACGTTCAGGTGAATATCGCCGCCGACGATCTCACCATCGGCCAGCACGAGGGTGAAGTTCTGTTCTCCTTCCTCGATCCTCTGAACGCCGATATGACTCCGCCGCCCATTCGCCAAAAAGTCTTCTTGACCATCGAGGAGCCCCTGACGATCAGCAGCGAGACTGATCCATGGGTGATCTGCTGCCGGCTGCCCGCCGACGCGCCGCCCAATCGGGAATATCAGCTCACCAATCGCCATCCATCGCGTCCCATGCCGGTCATCGTGCAGACTGATGTGCCCTGGTTGCAACTGGACGTCTCCGAACTCACCGTGCTGCCCGGCGCGACCGCGGCGCTGCGGGCAACTGTCAGCGCCGTGGCTCCGCAGACGCACGGAGAATACCCCGCGTCCCTTACCTTCACCAACGTCGCGACAGGGCAGGTTCACACACGCGAAGTGACCTTACGGATTCTGGAAAACCTTTCCATCACTCCCCTGGGCAACCTCGCCTCGGCAGGCAAGGCCGGCGCCGGGCCAGCCCCCACTCATGCGGTCTACACATTGAGGAACCTGAATGTCGATGAGCTGCCCATTGATTGGGAGGCCTCTGCCGATCAGAACTGGGTGAGCATCAACGGCGCTGCCTCCATTCAGGGGACTCTGCAAAGTGGGGCGACGGCGCGACTGACGGTGGCTATTGAGCCTTCGCAGATCCCGCCTCTGCCGGCGGACGCGCAGGAACAGACCCTGGAGGCGACCGTCACGATCATGGACTTGAGCAACGGAGAAGTCGCCCAGCGGAACGTCTTTCTGACCGTAGTGCGTCCCACGCTCAATCCCCAAGAACGGCTGGTCAGCGGCGCAGCGCAGCAGCCGGGCGGACCGGCGTACGACCTGTACATGGGGACCGTGCCGGTCACCAACGAAGAGTACGTGCGCTTCCTCAATGATGCCCTGGCCCATCCCGACGACGCGCGGGGACAGTATTTGCACTTCGACTCCGCCAGCGGCGATGTCTACGTGAACACGTCGATCACGGGACAGATCGGCACAGGCAGTGAGGGCCGGACGCGCAAGGTGTTCTCCCCCTCTGTGGCCGGGCAAGTCATGTTTTCCAAAGGCCTGTATACGGTTGTGGCGGACACGGTGGATTATTCCCGTCACCCGGTAACGGGCGTCAGTTGGTACGGGGCGGTGAAGTTCTGCAACTGGCTGACTCTGGATCAGGGCATGCCCACGGCACAGAAGTGCTACACCGAAGATGTGGACGGCGGAACCGACGGCTGGCGGCCGGTAAGCATCAGTGCCGCCAATTGGAGTGCGCGGGACCTGACCGATCCAGAACGGGCGGCGCTGGTTCGCAGCTGCCGCGGGTACCGGCTGCCTATGGATGACGGATACAACAACCCCACACCCAGCACGGACGCGGCCGATGCTTTCAATGAATGGTACAAGGGCGCAGCGTGGAATCCCACCTCGGGCCAGAACCGTGTATACGGCTTTGGGCGCAACACCATCGCCGGCGCCGACGCCAACTTCCGTTGCAGCGGGGACGTCTTCGAGAATCCCGCAGACTGCACGGCAGGCGGAACTACCCCTGGGGGGTACTTCGACGGCACGACGAAAGAGAACGCTTTGGTTACGCGGGGTAACGAAAACGGCTTTGGTCTTTTTGACATGACCGGCAATACTCACCAATGGTTGCAGGACCGCTACGCTCCGGGAACGCTGGATCGCCGCACGATCCGTGGCGGGAGCTTCAACGACGCCGCAACCTCCACCAATCTTCGCAATGACTCCCGCCCTCTGTTTGCCCTGCCGGGCACGACCAGCGCCCAGATCGGCTTCCGCGTGGTCCGCGTCCCGCAGAGCCCCGACGGCGACTTCGATGGCGACGGGAATACCGACCTCGCCGACCTCGGTCCGCTCACGACATGCGCCGCCGGCCCGCATACTGCGATCGGTGTCACTTGTCCTACGTTCGACTTCGACACCGACGGCGACGTCGACTTGGACGACATCGCCGACTTTATCGCACAGTTCGATGGTTCGTGAGGAACAAGTTACCAATTACCAATTACCAGTTACCAATCACCAATCACCAGTTACCAGTTATCAGTCGGGACGCGGCGCGTGGTGTCTGGTCATTGGTAACTCGTAACTGGTAACTCGGCTATTGCGTAATCGCCATGGTGTCGAGGATGAAGGCATAGTCGAAGGCAATCTCCTTGAGATGTTCATATCGCCCCGAGGCGCCGCCGTGGCCTGCGCCCATGTTGGTGCGCAGCAGAAGGCGGTTGTCGTCGGTCTTGGTGGTGCGGAGCTTGGCGGTCCACTTGGCCGGCTCCCAGTAGGCCACCCGTGGATCGTTCAGACCGGCCGTGATCAGGATGTTGGGATACCCCTTGCGCTCCACATTGTCATAGGGCGAATAACTCATCATGTAGTCATAGGCGTCTTTCTTGTTGGGATTGCCCCACTCCTCATACTCAATGACGGTCAGGGGAATGCTCGGGTCGAGCATGGTGTTGATCACGTCGACAAACGGCACCTGGGCCACGACCACTTTGAAGAGATCGGGACGCATGTTGGTAACTGCGCCCATGAGCAGTCCGCCGGCACTGCCGCCCTGAATGGCCAGACGATCCGGCGAGGTGTACTTCTCGGCAATCACATGCTCAGCACAGGCGATGAAATCCGTGAAGGTGTTCTTCTTCTTGAAGAGCTTACCGTCTTCATACCACGGGCGGCCCATTTCGCCGCCGCCACGGATGTGAGCAAGGGCAAAGACAAAGCCGCGATCCACCAGGCTGAGGCGATTGGAATTGAACCGCGGGTCCATGCTCGCCCCGTAGGAGCCGTAGCCGTAGAGCAGCATGGGATTGCGCCCGTCACGGACCATTCCCTTGCGATACAGAAGGGAAATAGGAATGGACGTTCCATCAGCGGCGGTGGCGAAGACGCGCTCGGACTGGTAGTGCGCGGGATCAAAGCCGCCGAGGACTTCGTCCTGCTTTTTGAGGTCCCGCGTGCGGGTATTCATGTCATAGTCATAGACGCTCGGCGGGGTGATCAGCGAGGTGTAGTTGAAGCGCAGGGTGGTGGTGCGGAACTCCTCGTTGTCCGTGGCGTTGAAGGTATAGACCGGCTCGGGGAACTCCACGTAGTGCTCGGCGCTGTCGGCGAGGTTGCGGACGCGGAGCTTGCGCAGACCGGCCTCGCGCTCGTAGATGGCCAGGTGGTTCTCAAAGGCATCCACGTCGTCGAGCTTGACGGCCGGGCGATGGGGGATCACGTCGGTCCAGTTGGCCTTGGCCGGGTTGGCCATCGGCGCTTTGACGAGCTTGAAGTTGCGGGCGTTGTCGTTGGTCACGATGTAGAAGTGATCGCCGTGGTGCTCGACCTGGTATTCCACGCCGTGGTGTCGCGGCTCGATGATCTTGAACTCCCCGCCCGGGCGGTCGGCGTCCAGAAAGCGGACCTCATGGGTCATCATGCTGGTGATGGACAGGAGGATGAAGCGCCGGCTGCGGGTCTTGGACAGGTGCACGTGGAAGGTCTCGTCGGTCTCGTGATAAACGAGCTGATCGGTGGACGGGTCGCTGCCCAGCACATGCCGGAAGATCTTGTAGGGGCGCTTGGCCTCGTCGAGCACGGAGTAGAACAGGGTGCGATCGTCATTGCCCCAGACCACCGAATAGTAGGTGTTGGGGATTTCGTCAGGCAGCATCCTGCCGGTCTCCAGGTCCTTCACGCGGAGGGTGAAGGTCTCCGCCCCGCTGGTGTCGGTGGAGTAGGCCAGCAGGCGATGGCTGGGGCTGACGCGAAACACGCCGACGCGGAAAAACTCCGCGCCTTCGGCGAGGGCGTTCTGATCAAGCAGGATCTCCTCGGTGGAGTCCAGGCTGCCGCGCTTGCGGCAGTGTACGTTGTACTGCTTGCCCTCGAAGGTGCGGGTGTAATAGTAGTAGTCATCCATGCGCACCGGCACGGTCAGGTCAGTCTCCTTGATGCGCCCTTTCATCTCCTCGTAGAGACGCTGCTGAAGGGGCTCGGTGTGCTGCATCATCTGTTTGGTGTAGGCGTTTTCGGCTTCCAGATACTCGATGACCCTAGGGTTGGCCCGCTCCCGCAGCCAGTAGTACTCGTCGGTGCGCTGGATGCCGTGGGCGGTCTGGGTATGGGGGATGCGGTCGGCCAGCGGCGGCTTGGGCCCGCGCGAGGCGCAGGATGCGCAGGTCAGGAAGACGGGCAGGGCAAACAGCAGACCGACGCCGCTACCGACAGGGGTGAACTCCACAGCACGCATGCGAAGGCTCCTCATCTTGGTTGGGATCCATGCGGCCGGGAGGACACCCCCGGCCGCGAGCAGATCGTACGCCACCGGCGGATTGGCCGAAATGCCGCCGCACGGGCGAAGGCCAGTGGCCAGTGGCCGGTGGCCAGCGGGCACGGGTGAAACGCAAAAACGCAAAAACGCAGAAACGCAGAAACCGAGCTGAACCGCGACCGGCGGCCGGCCGTCGGCGCATCGGGTTTGAATCGGGTTTGTTTTCACGTCGCGAAATCTCATAAGTTCCGTATCCACAAGCACTTGCGCCACGGCCGATCGGGTTCGTTTGGTACAGGCGGGGGACCCAGGGATGATGACGAGCGACGAAGCGACGGAGCCACGAAGCGACGGTCTAAGTCTAAGGAGCACATCGGTTTTGCGCTGAGCGCAACGGTTTTGCGCTGGGCCCATAGCACGAACGCCCCTCGCAGACTGAGCCCACCAGGTAAGGTTTGCCCAGTTTCCGAGGGGCGTAAAAAAGATTTTTCGCACCCCTCGAAGGCCATTCGACGGGCCTCCGAAGGACGGTCAAACGGTCATCGTTTCGGCCTCACGCCCATCCTTTGTTTCTCAGATTGGCGGCGTGTCGGGGCACCCGCTCGGCCACTCAATGTAAAGAGAGCCTGACGGACCGCGGAGGCATCCGATCTGCAGCTCCATCAGAACGCCACCAGCTATTCCACCAAAGTCCTCGGGCAACCCGATCAGCTGCCCGCGACGGTCAACGCTACCACCCACCTTCGTGATGCAACAGTCATCCCGGTCGACGCATCCCGGAGCAACGGCTGCGATGCGCCACTTTGCGCACTCTGTGGCCTTGTCCGTACCCTGGTACGGCCTCAGGTCCCAACGAACGAATGGAGACGGGAAAACGAATGACGCCAACACATACGGCACGCAGCACGGATCGCAACGTCCGTGCACCGGGTAAAGCAACGCACGCCCAGCGGCTCCGAGGCTGCGAAAGCCATTCCTGGCCAACCTGGCTGTATAAGCAGGCACCCTATGCGCACGCCTCCTGCTCGAGCTGCTCGTTGATCCATAGAACGCCGACTGCCGGTTGGCCGTTGACAGTCGTTGGATAGGCGATCCCGAAGCTCGCCGATGTCATCCGCCCAGCAGCCGGCCGCCTCCAACGATGCGGCGCAAGCGGGGCCCCATTGTCCGCGCGGCATATCTGGACTGCCGTCCCCAGCGACGCGCCCGTCACGGCGTCCGCGATGTTGTACGTGTAACGAGCAGGCAGCGTGTCGGTCCCATTCACGGACGATGCGACGGTCAACGTCACCGGGAAAATGGGGGATGCACCACCGCCGCCGAACATCTCCAGGATCCAGAACCCCCCGCGGAACACCGCCCGGATAGGCGTCGTGTCAGCTGTGATCGCCGCTCCGTTGCCCGTCTTTATGTCCTCGTATTCGCTGAGCGCCGAGCACTCCAGCGGATATCCGTCCTCCACGGGCCCGTACGCTTCGTACTGGCCCACGGTGGGCCGTATAAGCTCCCCGGACGCATTGCGCCGGCTGTAGCGCAGCCGCTGCCATATGAGCCGGTCTGTCTCTACGGTGCGGATTACGCCGAGCACTCGCGGCTCGGACGCGTAGTGCCGCGTGCGCGGCGACACTTCAATGGCCACCGCCTCCGGCGGGGCGATCAGGGCCGCACGTTCCTTCAGCTCGAGTGCTCTCGACATCTATCTGGGTCCCATGCTCGTCCCGTGCCCGTCGCTCCAGTACGCCCGCGAACTCGCCAGCCTCCAGCTGCCGTTGCTCTCCCGCACGGCCAGCGGTTCCCGGCTGCATGAGCAGCGCAGTTCCCGGCGGTTCTTGCACACCTTGTCCGCGTTGCACGCGAAGCCGCACTGCCGGCAACGGATGATTCTCACGGCCGTCCCCTCACTTGCCTTGCCAGCTCCAGCTTGGTCAGGCTCGCCGCCACCGCCGTCAGGGAGATCAGAATCGCCTGCGCCGGCCGCGGGGCTGCGTATGGTGCCAGCCGCGTCATGGCCAGCTGCGCCGCCCCCACTGTCTTCGCCGGCGTGGCGAAGGTGTTGCGTTCCGCGATGCCCCCGCTGTTGCGGGCGCGGACCACGAACACGTGCGTGGTGCTCACCGCGAAGGGCCCGGTCGTGAACTCGTACCGCCGGCGATTGCCCACCGCCGGCACGTAGTTGAGGCCCGTGGCAAAGTCCGTCAGCGGCGCCGCGTAGTTCACCCCGCCGGGCGTAGCTCCCTCGAACACCTGGAAATCCGTGGGAGGCTCGCCCTGCCCGTAGGGGTCATACTCGAAGCTGAGGAAGAACCGCCGATCGCTGATCGGCTCCGCGATGAGGTGCAGCGGGGCGTTGGGCAGCCCCGGGGTGATCAGGTTGCCGCTGCCGTCGAAATCAACGCGCACCGGCTCGCAGAAGTCGCTGACGTATCCGTTGCCCAGCACCTGCGCCGCTGCGTACTGGTAGGCCTGGTCGGCGTCGTGCCCGAAGCCTTCGGCGCTGGTGATGGTGCTTTCATCGGGCCGGGCAAAGCCGCAGTAGCTCCACGCCTCCACGGTGGGATACAAGCGCCGCCGCTTAAGGATCACCCCGCCCGCCGGATAGGGGAACGTCAGCCCGTCAGTGATTGGAAATCCCATGCACAGATGCGCAGCCGAACCCAGCCCGCCGCCCAGCGGGTCCATGGTCCGCAGCATCTGTTCCAGCAGCAGGCTCATGGGATCAAGCCCTGTACGTTGGCGTCTCCTCCCACCTTGTCCGTGATCTTCCGCGTTCCCCGTACCGTGCTGCCGTCCGTCTTGAACGCCTTGACCTCATTGGTGGAGCGATTGATCGTCACCTTCATCCCCGCCCACTTGTCCCAAACCGCTTCGGCGTTGGCATCCGACGTCGGCGCACTCGCGCCGGGAATGGTGCCCAAGGGCAGGATGCGGAACTGGCTGGTGGCGTCGGGAGCCGTGGCCCAGCTCGCCGCCATGGTGGCCACCTTGGTGGAGCCGTTGTAGCTGGAAATGATCTCGCACTGCCCGGCACCGGTCCCGGCGACGATGGCGCAGCGCTGGTTCTTGTAAAAGTCGTTGACGCTCGATGCCCCCGCGTCGAGGGTGATAGTGTTCGCCCCGCCCGCCTGCGCCGTGCCCTCGCGATTGCGGGTCTCGGATCCGCTCGCGATCGTCCCCATGGGAAGGATTGCGAATTGCGACGTAGCGTCAGGAGCCGTCGCCCAGTTGGCCGCCATGGTGGCCACCTTCGTGGATCCCACGTAGGAGGAGATCATCTCGCACTGCCCCACGCCCGTCCCCGCCACGATGGCGCAGCGCTGGTTCTTGTAGAAGTCGTTGACGCTCGATGCCCCCGCGTCGAGGGTGATGGCGTTCGCCGATCCGGCCTGGGCCGTCCCCGAGCGCAGCGTTTGCAGGCCCGTATCCGCGGCGAAAGTAGCCCGGTCGATCGCCCCGTCCGCCACTGCCGCTGCGGTCACCACGTTGCTGGCCATCGCCCCGACGCTGCTGTCCATGCGCCCGCCCACCAGGGCCGCCGGCAGCCGCGCCTGAATGTCCTGCGTGTCCGTCTCCACGTCCGTGGCCGTCTTCACCGTCGTGCCCGAGAGTCCAACCACCGTCGTGGGCGAGCCCACATTGGCCCAGTCCACGCCCGCTTCGCCGCCGGCGCTCACGTCCAGAGTCCGGCCAGGCACGGTCGGCCCCAGGGTTTTGAGCATGGCCACGCTCACTCCCTCCGGGGCTAGCACGTCGTAGGTGGTGGTCGCGTCGGGGTTGGTCTCCCAGTTGGGTGTCACCGTGGCCACCTTCGTGCTGGTGTTGTAGGCGGTGATCTTCCGCACTTGGT
>SBAX01000396.1 GCA_005240095.1 Phycisphaera mikurensis | reverse complement strand
GTGGGAGGCGGGCAACCCGCAAACACGAGGAGCACGAGCGCTCCAAGTCCAGATACAGGCCGAAGCCGAAGCGACATTTCCGTATTCCCGTAATCAGGAAGCCTGTCTTCAACGTAGCTGTGCGTTAATCACCCGTCAATCGGGCTACTAGTCGATGGCGCACGCGGCGCGTAGCATGGCCCAAGTTTAGGGGAGCTACTAGTTGGCAGGCACAGTCGAAGTCGTCGTCCTGGGCAGCGGCACGTCGCACGGCGTTCCCATGATCGGCTGCCATTGTCCGGTATGCACGTCCAGCGACCCGCGCGACAAGCGAACGCGGCCAAGCATCTTTGTGAACTGGGACGGGGTGCGGATTCTTGTGGATGCCGCCCCCGAGCTGCGCCTGCAGTGTCTGGCCAATGGAATCGAAACGGCCCATGCCGTGCTGCTCACGCACCACCATGCCGACCACGTCACGGGCCTGGACGATGTGAGGCGTTTCAACTGGATCAACAAGCGGCCCATGCCATGCTATGGCACCACGAGAACGCTGGAGGCGATCCGGCGGATGTACGCCTACGCCTTCGAAGCGGCCGCCGATTCTCCGCACAGCCGTCCGGAACTCGAACTGCGGGCCATCGACCGCGAGCCTTTCGCCGTGGGCCCTAGGACGGTCGTGCCCGTGCCGTTGCTGCACGGCACGATGCCCGTCCTGGGATTTCGATTCGGCCGTTTTGCCTACTGCACGGACTGCAGCGCGGTTCCTGAGCCTTCGCTGAGTCTTCTTGCCGGTGTCGAAGTGTTGATCCTGGATGCGCTTCGGCCGGCTCCGCACCCCACGCATTTCAGCCTGCAACAAGCGGTCGAGATGGCCCGGCGAATCGCGGCGAAGCGCACGTACTTCACGCACATGGCCCATCAGCTGGGCCACGTGGACACAAACAAGGGTCTGCCGGCCGGAATGGAACTCGCGTACGACGGCCTTCGGTTCGGCACGAGTGCCTAGTTCTTGGGCGCGCCTCGTCAGCAGACGGAAGCGGCAGGGGCTCACCGGCTGGTCGCGCGCCTTGGCGTCGGCAGGTAAGCGATTAATAATCCGAAAAATCCTTTCTCTTCTGAGAGCGCGACTTATAGTGTGATGGTCGCCTCGATGGAGGCCGGCACGTCGGGCGCGGGTTGAGTGTCTTGCGGGGGGCAAGAGGGCGAAACGAGGAGCGAGAACAGATGATCACAACAAGCATCCGAAACGCCGTCGTCACCGCAAGCGTCGGACTGGCCGCGGTCACCAGTGCGCGAGCCGATTTCAATTTCAGGCCTGTGGGGCTTGCGTTCGATCAGGGGGACTGGGTGCAAGGCTTCCTGCTGACCTCGGCGGAAGAGTTCCAGAATATCGGCCTGGTGCTGACCCGTCAGGAGGGCGACGACCGGAGTTCGGGCTTTGCACGATGGGATTTCGAGACTCCGCCCGGACAGAACAAGCATGGGTTTGTGACCACGATGCTCACCAGCGACCTTGGCACAGCCGAGGGCGAAGATGCGCACCAGCTCACATGGGATATGCACTTCACGGGTGATCGCGAGACCCAGCGGTTCGTGCTGACGTTGTTCGCCTATGACGACGGGGCGACGGCCTCCGCGGTGCAGAGTACGACGCTGAGCTGGAACGGCTCAGGGTGGACGACTCGCGGGTTGACGGGCGTGACCTGGGAGGAGTTTCAGGCGGCTCTGGGCGGGGAACCACCACCCCCTCCTCCGCCGCCCCCGGTTGTGCCGGCGCCCCCTGCGCTGGCGCTGGGCGTGTTGGGCCTCGCCCTTGTGGGTGCCCTGACGCGCTGGATCCGCTAGTTGTGGCGTCCGAGTGACGCCGTTTATCTTCCCTTCGAAGCCCGCTTCGACGAAGACGTTGAGGCGGTTTTCTTCTTGGCTGGCTTGCCGGCTGGTTTTGCCGCAGCTTTCGGGACCGGCTTCTTCGCCATTGGTGCGGCCTTGGCCGGCTTTCGAGCAGCTTCGGCGGGTTTGGCGGCAGTGCTCTTCGCCGGAGCCTCCGACTTCGCCGGACCCTTCTTGGGCGCCTTCTGGGGTGGCTGCTCGACCTTGGCCGAGGCTTCCAGCACTCGTACGTCCCGGTAGTAGTTTTCTTTCTGAAGTCGCTCGGCCTGGGCGTCGGCCTCTTCACGCTCGACGGATTTGAACAACGTCAGGACCATGCCCTGAGAGGCCCCGATCACCTTCCACTTGAAGACGATCGGCTCCTTCACTCCCAGGGCACGCTTTGCGGCCACGGGAGCCACGCTGGGTTCAACGAGCTCCACCGGGGCTTCCAGCACCGCATCGTCGGCCAGCGGGATCTCTTCGGTTTCCTCGCCGTTGGTTACGTTCTTGGCCATTGAGTCTTACTGCGCCTCCTTGAGACTCCGGAATGATGCGGATGAGCCGCCGTCTCGTCAACTGTCGGCCATTACCTGTCGGATTTCGCGTGGTCGGGCTTCCGGCTTGCTCCCCAATGCCAGCTGCGTACGATAGACCGTGGCGGGTCCGCGACCAAGCAGGCGGCTCGCCGGACGCGCCCGTAGCTCAATTGGACAGAGTACCTGGCTTCGAACCAGGGGGTTGCAGGTTCGAGTCCTGCCGAGCGCAATGGCTGAATCGCGCGACCATTGAACCCGCCGGCGTTCTTTTCTATACTGCGCTTCATGCGGTACCAGATCGTTCTACGACCTGAGCCCGAAGGAGGCTATACGGTATTCGTTCCTGTGCTTCCGGGATGCATCACCTGGGGTCGGACGCTGCGGCAAGCAAGGCGGATGGCCGTCGATGCGATCGAGGGTTACTTGGCAAGTCTCCACAAGCACGGCGAGCCGATCCCCGCGGACGACGAGAGCCTGAGCACAAGCGTCGACGTGGAATGGCCTGCGGAACCTCTCCGTGCCTAAGCAGCCGTCGCTGACTCCGCGCAAACTCGTCCGGCTCCTGCATAAGCATGGCTTCGTCGAGGACCACCAGACCGGCAGTCATTTGATCCTCATTCATCCGCGCGACGGACGACGAGTTGTTGAGCCGGTACACACCAAGGACCTGCCCAGGGGAACGATGCTCGCCATCCTGAAGTCCGCCCGGATCCCGTTGCAGTAGACGTGCGTGCTTGGTCAGCTTTCGTCGGGGTCCAGAATCGACATGAACGCCTCCTGGGGGATGGAGACGTTGCCGACGGTGCGCATGCGTTTCTTGCCCTCTTTCTGCTTTTCGAGCAGCTTGCGCTTGCGAGTGATGTCGCCGCCGTAGCACTTGGCGGTCACGTCCTTGCGGAACGCCTTGATCGTCTCCCGGGCGATGACCTTCGCGCCGATCGCGGCCTGCAAGGGGATCTCGAACTGGTGCCGGTCGATCTGCTTCTTGAGCCGCTCCAGCAGCCGCCGGCCGCGATACTGAGCCTTGTCGCGGTGGACAATCACGGACAGGGCATCGACGGGCATGCCGTTGACGAGGATGTCCATCTTGACCATGTCACCGAGCTCGAAACCGCGGAGGTGATAGTCGGCGGTGCCGTAGCCCTTCGTACAGCTTTTCAGCTTGTCGTAGAAGTCGTAGAGGATTTCGCATAGTGGAAAATCGTACGTCATCATCACCCGCGTAGGGGAAAGGTACTCGGTCTTTCCCGGGCGTCCGCGGCGCTCCAGGCTCAACTGCATGACCGGCCCTACGGCATCCGCCGGCACGATCATCTGCGCGGTCACGAAGGGCTCGCGGATCTCTTCGATCTTGGACATGTCCGGCAGTTCGCTGGGGGATTCGATCCGCTGCACGGTTCCGTCATTCAGTTTGATCTCGTAGGTCACGGTGGGGGCGGTCTGAACGACGGTGACGTTGCCTTCGCGCTCCAGCCGCTCCTGGATGATCCGCATGTGCAACAGGCCCAGAAACCCGCAGCGAAAGCCAATGCCCAAGGCATCCGATCCGACAGTGGCATACGTGAAGGAGCTGTCGTTGAGCCAGAGTTTCTCCATGGCCTCGCGGAGCTGATCGGTCGTCGTCCCCATCCCCGGGTAAAAGTCGCAGAAGACCATCTGTTGGGGCGGCTGGTATCCGGGCAGGGGTTGATCCGTGGGGTCGGAGGTGAGAGTGATCGTGTCGCCGATACTCACGTCTGCCAGGGTTTTGATGCCGGCAACGAAGTAGCCGACCTCACCGGCACTGAGCGATTCGACGGGGGTATGTTTGGGGGTGTACTTTCCCACCTCGCTGACGTTGTAGGTCCGGCCGACGGCTATCAAGTCGATCTTGTCGCCGCGTTTGAAGGTCCCGTCGAATACGCGGGTGTGGCAGATCACCCCACGATGAACGTCGGATTTGGCGTCGTAGATCAGGGCCCGCAAGTTCCCGTGCGGATCGCCTTTAGGGTGCGGAATTCTCTCGATGATGGCCTTGAAGAGGTCCTCCATGCCCGCCCCGGTCTTGCCGCTGGTGAAGACCGCCGATGAAGCGTCCAGCCCCAGGACCTGCTCAGCTTCCAGGGCCACGTCCTCGGGGATCGCCCCGGGCAGGTCGATCTTGTTGACCACGAGGATGATTTCCAGGCCTGCCTCGATCGCCGCGTGGGCATTGGCCACGGTCTGAGCCTGGACTCCCTGAGTGGCGTCGACCAGAACCAGCACCCCATCGCAGGCCGCCAGGGCCCGGGAAACCTCGTAGTGGAAGTCCACGTGCCCGGGCGTGTCGATCAGGTTGAGCATGTATGTTTCGCCCTGGTACCTATAGGGGCAGGTGGCCCGGTTGGCCTTGATGGTGATGCCCATCTCCCGCTCCAGGTCCATGTCGTCGAGGTACTGCTCGCGCATTTCCCGCTTGGGAACGACCCCCGTGTATTCCAGGATGCGGTCCGCGAGCGTACTTTTCCCGTGGTCGATGTGGGCGACGATGCTGAAGTTACGAATCAGGCGTAGGTCGGCCATGCTGTCCGTTCTGGGTCCCGTTGACCCGCGGGCGTCGTCTCGAAGAAACCATCGGGTACAGTATATACGCCGCCGGGCGGAGCGAACATTGCGGCACGTGGAGTAAGTGAATGGCCCAGGCCGTGAACGAACGAGGGCTGCGAATCGCCGCGGCGCGGCGTGAGGATGCTGCGCTGATCGTGTCGTTCATCCGTCAGCTGGCTGAATACGAGCGGCTGAGCGATTCGGTTCGGGTGACGGAGGCGATGGTCGAGGCTGCGCTGTTCGGGCCGCGTCCCGCGGCCGAAGCTCTGCTGGCCTACTGGGATGGGCAGCCTGTGGGCTTTGCCGTGTTCTTCACGAATTATTCGACCTTCCTGGGCAAACCCGGCCTGTATCTGGAGGACCTCTTTGTCGTCCCGGAGGCACGGTGGAGAGGAATCGGCAAGGCGCTGCTACGCTACCTGGCGAAGCTGTGTGGGGAGCGCGGGTACGCTCGCCTGGAATGGGCGGTGCTGGACTGGAATGAGCCGGCCATCGAGTTCTATAAAAGGCTGGGGGCGGTGCCGATGAGTGATTGGACGGTTTTTCGCCTGACCGGCGATGCGCTCGCGGAACTGGCTAACCGTAAATAGGAGCCACGGATGGACACACACGATCATGTTGCCTTCCTTGCCCTGGGGTCGAATCAGGGCGACCGCGCCAGGGTGCTCGCCGCTGCAATCCACGCCCTGGCCCGCGAGGCGAACATCACCCTGGACCCGGCCCAGGATGTCGCGTCGCTCTATGAATCGGCTCCGGTCGGGGGGCCGCCCAATCAACCGAGGTTCCTGAATACGGCTGTCCGGGCTCGAACCGATTTGTCGGCCTCGCGTTTGCTGGAGGTGCTGCTGCGCATCGAGGCCCAGCTTGGCCGCGTGCGCGGGCAGCGGTGGGGGCCCCGCATCGTGGACATCGACCTGCTTTTCGTTGATGACATGGTCCTGGAGAGTCAGGAGTTGACGTTGCCCCATCCGCGGATGCACGAACGGCGATTCGTCCTCGAGCCCCTTGCCGAGATCGCTCCGCACGTGCGTCATCCCGGCTTGGGGCTGACCGTCCTGCAGCTCGCCCAGCAGGCCAGGGCCGAGCATGAAGGCGGCGACGTGATTCGCGTCGCCGGACCCCACTGGGCCACGGAAACCGAGCTGGTCGGGGCCTGACCGCAGGCTCGACATCAGGTCCTTTGGACCATACAATCTGGCGATCTCCCCGGGGTGTTTGGGTTTTGCACATGTACCGATGCTTGCTGTCGTGCGCCGTCCTCCTCCTGAGCACGCAAGTGCTTCGCGGCGAGGTCGTTTCGGTCCAAGGCAGCGTGCGGACCAGCGTGCAGGAGCTGCTTGATGGCGCCCCCGGCTCGGTGAACAGCGACACGGCCGAGTCGCCCGAGGAAACGCCCCTCATTGCCTTGGCCGAACTGCACACCACCGACGTGGAGGGCGCCAGGGAGTCGATCGGCCAGGGCTTCAGCGTCTTCGAGGATCCCACCCGCCTATCGGATCCCAATCCCCAGGAGTTCGCCCTGGAGACGGCTTGCTATTCCAACGCCCCGCAGGTCTCGTACGCCGTGGAGAGCCGCGCCACGGAGGACCGCACCGTGGTCTTCAACCGCCGGGAGGTGGGTCTCAATCCGTTCCGCACCACGCGGCATGTGACGAGCCGGGCCTTTCTCAGTGGTGCAGTCATTCTCTGGTCCAACAAGCCCATCACACCCACCCGGCCGCTCAGCGCCGAGATCGCCTTCACGATCGCCAGCGATGCGAGCGCCGATCCCGTGTTTGAAACCGGGCTTACCATTGACGGCGATGACGTTGAGGCTGCCGGGCCAGTCGTGTTCGAGCGAGTGGGCCTCGACGAACTCGCGGACCTGGGAATCGATGAGGACACGATCGCGATCCTGCAGCGGCTTGAGGATGAGGGAGAGCTGGTGATTCTCGCGCTTCCCTCCCAGGAGCACGAGTATTCTTATGAGGCCACCGTCGATGAGCCGCTCGTGCTTACCGCCACCATGACGTCTGAGGTTCGCAACGCCCCTGACGGCACGGGCGTAGCCGCGACCCTGGGCCGGCCGTTTGAAGAACTCGCCGAATTCATCGAGCAGGCCCTTCCGGGCGTGGATGGAGAATCGGTCGAGCAGTCGCTCAACAAGGCCATCGCCAGCCGCGACGTAGGCCTCGTGCCATCCCCTGCAACACCAGCGGTCTCCTCACCCCGCCTTTGCGGCGCCATGGGGCCGGCGGCTCTGCTCGCCTTCCTGGCGTTCTTTCCGCGCAACAGATTCGTG
>SBAX01000195.1 GCA_005240095.1 Phycisphaera mikurensis | reverse complement strand
TCGAGCATCTGCAGCACGGCCTCGAGCACGAGCTGGCGGTGGATAGTTTTCTGGTTTGCTTCCCAAGTCTGTTGCGGGAGCCGGCCGACTTCCCGACTGGGGCGACGCCTGTCAGCCAGGATGTCCGTCGGTTTCAACTGACGATCGGCAGGTGCCGGGTGGACTGCCGCAGCCGGTCTGAGAAGGGCAAGTTGTTGGCCCGGGACCTGGCTGGCGATGACGCGACCGCTCAACGGCTGCGTGAACTCGCCACCCGCAACGGGTTGCCTGAGGCAAACGTCGTGCTCACGCCGATGGCGAAGGACGCCAAGATCGGCACGTTCATCTGGTTCGACCAGCTTATCCGGGCGACGGAATTTGAAGAGGTGTTTCGGTGGAAGCTGGCGGAGAGTGCTGCGGGAGAAAACAAAGCGCGCAAGGTCTGGTCTGATCTGCTGACGCTCTGGCCCGCAAAGGAGTGCCATGCTCTTGAGCTGCAGACGACGATCGAAGGCGACAGTCGCCTGTGGTACGTCGTGGTCGCCGTGGAAGGCAGGAACGCCAGGGTTCTGCATCGGAGCGCCGTGCCGTGACTTTCCGTCTCACTCCAACGCTGACCGTTTCGGCGCTGAGCGTGGTGCAGTGGTCGCTGGTTGCGTTGACTGCGCTGACGATCGTGCACACCGGTCTTGCGCCTCCCCGGGTGACGATCCCGCCCCTGGGGATGGCGGATTTACCGCCTGCCGCGCGTGAGGAAGTGCCCAAGGAGAGCGCGAGCAGCGATCTTTCGGGGATCTGGAACCGTTCCCTGCGGCAGGCGTTGATTGAGCCCAAAGTGCCTGATCCGCCGCCGCCGAAGGCCACGCCTGCGCCGCCGGTGAATCTGCCCAAGCTCTCGGCGACCTTCGTGGAACACGGGCGGGCTTGGGCCCTGTTTGTGGATGACAAGGGTGCTGCGCGGGTGCGCACAACGACGGAAAAGATCGGCGACTTTACGATCGTGGAAATCACTCCGGGGGCGGCGACGATTCGTCGCGATGACAAGACTTATGAGGTGAAAACGCCGGCGAAAGTTCCCGCTCCGCGAGGGGGGTCTCGTTCGGGGAGGTCCGGGGCATGACGTCGACCGTGGCTGTGTATGTCGACGACTGCGGCGCTGCCTTCGAGCATGCTGAGGCGGGCGCGGGGGTGGCGCCGCCCATCGCGAGGATGGCATGGGACGAGGGCAGGCCCGTTCAACTGCCCCGCAGCGCCGAGGAGCTGCTGTGCGTCGCGGTCCAGATCGGCTCGCGGCTGCGGCAGGATTTTCCCGGGGGAGTCACGGCGCGGTTGGCGATTCCGGCTCACTGGTGCTTCTGCGAGGTTGTTTACGTTGAAGGATCAGTCCCGTCGGAGGATGCGGTGGCGTACGAGTTCGAGGATCACATTCCCGTCGAGCTCGAGCGGCTCACCTGGGCCGTGCAGAAGATTCACGCAAGCTCCGCCATGGTGGCGGCCGTCTTTACCGAGCCGATCAAAGCCTTCCTGGCGAAGCTCGAGGAGTATGGCGTTGCGGTGGAGCTGCTTACCGTGGACGCGGCGTTGCTCGTTTCGAGCGAGGAGGCCAGGGATGACGCAGGCGAAATCACGACGCTTTCCAGCGATGCGCACACTACCTTGATCTGTCGTTCTCGCGACGGTCGCGGGTGCGTGCGCAGTTTCCGCGGCGCGACGGGGACGAAGGATTTCGAGACGCACGTGAGCCTGACCTTGGCCCACGCCGGGGGCGGGGCGCATCGCCTTCTGACCTGTGACGTGAGTTCACAGCGAACCGCAGGCGGGGAAGTCGTCGGAGAGGGGGTTCTGCGGGCGTTGCTAAGTGCGCGTGATCCGCTCGACTTGCGGCGCGGGGAGCTGGCCTTTGCAGGGCGGTGGGAGCCGGTGCGATCGAAGCTGCGTCGGTGCGCGGCGGTGGTGGTCGTCCTGCTTTTCGTTCTGGCGGCACGGTTCTATTGGGCCAAGACAGCGTGTGCGAGGGCATCGTCGGAGGTTTCTTCCGTTCAGGCACAGATCTACCAGAGCGTCTTTCCCTCGACGGCGCTTCCCTCGGGGGCGGCATTGCGGGTGCGCTCGGAACGGATTCGCCTTGCGGGTCTGACGCGGACGGGGGAGGTGCGCGGGGAGTCGCCGGTTCATCATGATCTGGAGACCTTCGATCTGCTGCACCAGCTGACCGCGAGCATCCCGCCGCACGTGCGTTTGCATGTAAACGAAATCGAGATCGACGCGGAAGGCATTCGCGTGGCCGGGCAGGCGGCGGCGCATGCCGCGGCCGGGGAGTGGGTGCAGGAGATCAACCGTTCGGCGTCGCTGCGGGCCGATCCGCCGCGCACCAACTTGCGCAAGGACGGGACGGTGGATTTTCGTATCTTCGCCCGCAAGGAGGTGGCCGGTGAGCCTTGAGCGCCGCACGACGCGGCTGAATCGAGCGGAGGCGGCGCTGATCGCGCTCGGCTCCATCGGCCTTGTGCTCTGCTGGGGGCAGCGCCACGGCTTGGCCATGCAGGCCGAGTCCCTGGGGGAGTCGATTGCCCGGACCAGGCAGATGCAGACGGATGCCGCAGAGATTGATGTTCTGCGAAAGGCCCCGCAACTGGCCACGGAACGGGTGCGGGCCAATGATGAGCTGATCGCCCAGATCGAGGCGGCCATGAAGGCGGCCGCTATTGACGCCAAGCACTGGATCGCCAATGAACCGATCGCTCCTGTACGCCTGCCCAAGTCCGCCTACCGGCAGTTTGCCATTCGCCTGGCCTTCGACGACGTGTCCCTGCGGCAGATCGTCGAACTGGCCCACGCCCTGCTGGACAAAGATCCCAGTCTATCTATCCTCCGCATGCGGCTTTCGGGACCTCCCTCTGACACACAGGAAAAGTGGGCGTGCGAGATGGCTCTGGCGTATCTGGTCTATTCGCCGCAGTAGGAATCGGTCGGCGATGTACATCGAGATTCAAGCGCCGCCCACGAGGGGCGACGCTACGACTAATTCTCCCGCAGGCGACGAGAAAGGATTCTCTATCTGGTGGGACCGAGATAGGAATCTCGGTCCAGCCAGCGAGTCATTCGATGCGGACGCGTTGGCGGCCGCGTTCGACGCGGCCGATGAGGATGGGGTTTTCCCCGGCGCGGCGGAGGATGCGGCATACGCCGTCCACGTAGAAGGGGCGGACCAGAAAGACGTAGCCTAGCCCCATGTTGAAGACCTTGAACATTTCGCCGCGTGTCGTGCCCAAACGGCGAAGGAAATCGAAGATGGGCGGCGGCGTCCAGGACGCTTTGCGCAGCACGATGTCGCATTCCTCGGGCAGGGCACGGGCGATGTTCTCGTGCAGTCCCCCGCCGGTGATGTGAGCCATGCCGGTGATCACCTGCTTTCTCCGGTAGCAACGGAGCACGGACATGACTGCGTTCACGTAGATTCGCGTGGGACGCAGCAGGGCCTCGCCGAGAGTCTCGCCGAGTTCGTCATAATGCTGGCTCAGCTTGCAGCCGGCCTGGGCGACGAGCTTGCGGACCAGGGTGTAGCCGTTGGAGTGCACCCCGCTGGAGGGGAGTGCCACGACGATGTCACCGTTCTGCACCAGCGAGGGGTTGATGGTGCGGCGCAGTTCCACCACCCCCACGGCAAAGCCGGCCAGGTCCAGATCGCCCTTGCGGTAGAGATCGGGCATCTCTGCGGTCTCTCCGCCGAGCAGAGCGCAGCCGGCCTCGCGGCAGCCGGCGGCGATGCCCTCGATGACCTGCAGGAGGTGCTCGGGGTCGAGCTTGTGCACGGCCAGATAGTCGAGGAAGAAGAGGGGCTCGGCCCCGCAGGTGATGAGGTCGTTGACGTTCATGGCCACCAGGTCGATGCCGATGGTGTCGAGCTTGCCCATCTCGATGGCCAGCAGGACCTTGGTGCCCACGCCGTCGGTGCAGCCTACCAGCACCGGACGGCGGTAGTTCTTGCGGAAGAGCTGCTCGTCGAAGTCCAGGCGAAACTGCCCGGCGAACCCCCCGTGGCGGTCCTTGAAGACGCGGGGTCCGTAGGTGCTGTGCATGGCGGACTCGATGGCCGCCACCCAGCGGGTGTTGGCGCTCACGTCCACCCCCGCCTCCTTATACGTGAGGGCCTTGTGCGAGCGTTTATTGTTGGTCTTGGTGTTAACGGTCATCGCCGGCATTGTAACCATTCGCGGTGATTGTGTGCATCAGACCAAGGACACAGGTCAGGGTGATGAGGGGGGCTGCGGGAGAATCGGTTCCAACTCGGCAAGCAGCTCGGGAACAAGTTGATTGGCTACGAGCCAGAGCTTCTCGTTCTTGATCTCGCCATATTCGTGAGCGATGACGTGTCGCTGAGCGATGATCCGACGCCATGGCTGTTGAGGATGGTCAGCCTGAAACTTTGCGGAGAGATGGCGGGCGGCTTCACCGATGATCTCGATCTCCCTCTCCACGGCGCGGCGCAGCATGCGGTCGCGCTCGTAGTCGGCGAAGCTCCGATGCGCTACGAACGATGCGACGGCTCTGCAAGCGTCGATGATGTCCCAAACATAGGTGGCATCATCCTTCTCAAGCGGCATAGAGCACCTGGTGGCTGGTGAGGATGGAGTGCCGGCGGAAGGGGTTGCGGATGGCATCCTTCTCCACGAGATCGACGCTGCGACCAAAAATCGATTTGAGTTCTTCGATCATCTCCACGATGTGCAGGAGGCTCCAGTGTGACGCCGGATCAAAGGTGACCAGCACGTCCACGTCGCTGTCGGGGCGGAAGTCTTCACGGAGGACGGAGCCAAAGAGGGCGAACTCGGTGATCTGCCATTTGCGGCAGAACTCCTCGATGCGCTCACGATCGATGGGGATGCGCGGCGTACGGTTCATGTCGCGTCGAATTGTACCGGCGAACGTGGTCTGCGTCATGAGGAGCCGACTGTCAGGTTGCGGTGCGGCCGACGATCCGCTCCCTTCCGGTCGCATGCCCCTTCGTCTACCCGCAACGACCGGCTCCCCAATCCGAGCGTGGAGCGGAAGCGACACGATTTCAGCGCGTGCGGCGGGGCGAAGGAACCCGACCCGCTCCCTTCCATTCGCGATCAAAGGCCAGCCCCTCGGGTGGTCATGTCCGCCGAAGGCGGAGGGAATTGAGGACCACGCTGATGGAGGAGAACATCATCGCCGCGGCAGCGACTCCGGGGGAGACGCGGCCTGCGGCGGCCAGCGGGATGGCGGCGAGGTTGTAGAAGAAGGCCCAGAAGAGGTTCTGCTTGATGATCCGCAGGCTGCGGCGGGCGAGGCGGATGGCCGCGGGGATGAGCAGCAGGTCGTCGTGAAGGATGGTGATCGGGGCGGTCTGGGCGGCTACGTCTGTCGCGGAGGCGAGGGTGAAGCCAGCGTCGGCGGCGGCGAGCGCGGCGGCGTCGTTGAGACCGTCGCCGACGAAGCCGATGTGGTTGCCGCCGGTCTGGCGGGCGCGGACGGCGTCGACTTTCTGCTGGGGGGTCATTTCGGCGTGGACATCCTCGATGCCTAGTTGATCGGCGATGGCTTTGGCGGTGACGTGGTTGTCGCCGGTGACCATGATCGGCTTTACGCCCAGGCTCCGCAGGCCGGCGATGGATTCAGTGGCGTTGGGGCGAAGCGTGTCCGTGAGAGTGATGAGGCCGATGCATTGGTCGTCGACAGCCACCAGCACGGCGCTGCCTCCGCGGGAGGTCTGGGAGTCGATGTCGGCAAGGTTGACTCGTTCCTCGCGCATGAAGAGCTGGCTTCCCACGCGGACGGTGCTTCCGTCAAGGACTGCCCGGACGCCCAGACCGGGGCGGTTTTCGAAGGACGTGGGCTGGGTGACCTGAAGGTGTCGTTCCGTGGCACTTGCGACGATGGCGCGGGCGAGGGGGTGCTGGGAGTGCTGCTCGGCGGAGGCGGCCAGGCGGAGAAGGTCGTCTTCGACGCCCTCTCTCCTTTGGGGCGAGAGGGGTGCAGCTGTGACCCCCCTTAATCCCCCCTTGGTAAGGGGGGAGGCGGGGATCACGCTTTCGACTGTGGGTGTGCCGGTGGTGAGGGTTCCGGTTTTGTCGAGGAGGATGGCGCGGATGCGGCCCGCGGCTTCAAGGGCGGCGGCGTCGCGAACGAGGATGCCGGTGAGGGCGGCGTTGCCGGTGGCGACAAGCACCGCCGTGGGAGTGGCCAGGCCCATGGCGCAGGGGCAGGCGATGACCAGCACGGCCACGGCGCGGCGAGCGCTTTCGGGCCAGGTCTGGTCGAAGAGCGCGAGCATCACGGCGAAGGTGATTGCGGCCAGGGCGATGACGATGGGCACGAAGACGCCGGCCACCTGGTCGGCGATGCGCTGCATGCGGGTCTTGCCGGATTGGGCTTCTTCGACGGCCTGGATGATGCGGCCCATCGCGGAGTCGGCGCCCACGCGGGTGGCTTCGATGGTCAGCAGCCCATCGCGGACCAGGGTGCCGGCGCGGACCTCGTCGCCTTTCGCGCGGTGCCGGGGGACGGATTCGCCGGTGAGGCTGCTCTCGTCGACGGCTGCTTCGCCCTCGAGGATCCGGCCGTCCACGGGAACGATGGTGTCGGGGGCCACGCGCAGGCGGTCGCCGGGATGGATTTCCTCCAGGCGGACCTGCCGCGTGCCACCGTCTGTCACCAGTTGGGCGGTGGTGGGCATGCGGCGGGCGAGGGCGGCCACCGCAGAGGAAGCGCCGTGGCGGGCGCGGAGTTCCAGGTAGCGTCCCAGGTTGATGAAGACGAGGATCATGGCCGCGGCGTCGAACTCCGCCACGTCTTGTTGCCCGGTGAGCAGATTGGCCAGCCCGGCGAGGTAAGCGACGGAGACCCCCAGGGATATGAGCAGGTCCATGTTGGGCGTGCGATGGAGGATGGCCCGCAGGCCGGCGACGAGAATCGGGGCGCTGGCCGATGAGAACATGAGCATGGTCATGAGCAGGGCCTGGACGACGTGCGGCCAGACGTGCCCGCCGTGCTCGCCCGACCGCAGCACGGGGGCGAGCCAGTGGATGGCCATGATGGGTACGCCGAGAGCGATGGCCTGCCAGAGGGCCTGCTTCTGCTCGCGCAGTCGGGCGGCGTGGGTCTGCTCTACGCCGGTGATGGTGGCGTCGGCGGCGCGGAAGGTGTCGGCGTCGTAGCCTGCGTCGCGGACAGCCTCGATGAGCGCCTGGCGATCGGGCCGGGTCGCGGCAGGCTCGATCGTCGCCAACCCGGTGGTGAGGTTCACCCGCGCGGCCGCTACACCCGCGACGCTCTGCAAGGCCCGCTCTACCCGGGCCACGCATCCGCCGCAGGTCATACCTTCGATACGCAAACGAACGAGCTCAGGCATATCTCAGTGTAGGCGGGTGAGCGGCGGCCATGGTCGTTCGGCGTCAGCGTCGTGGGAAAGGGAGGTGATCGGGCGGGCAAGAACGACGGCGACCGTCCCGTAGACGTCACTCTCCAGGGCGAGTAGCTCGTGCTCGATGTCTTCGGCTTGGCCTAGCTTGCTGGTCCAGTATCCAGATTGAAGCTGGCGCGCTGCATGTGTCGGCTCACCAGATTGGTCAACAAACAAGGCGACTTTTGATGTCCCTGGATCGAGGTCAACCGAGCGGCTGCGCTCGTAGCCTACATGTGCAAACGCTCGCAAGAAGGCCTCAAGGGTTTTCTCCCGCGGTGCGGAGTCTGGCCAAAAATACTGGCCAAATGGATCAGGCCACCACCAGCGTGAGGTGTCACCTGCCGCCCAACCGATGCAATTGTATGCGTTGTCCGGCGGGCTCGTAACAGCGTATTGGGTCGCCCGAAGTAGCGGGAAGGCGCCTTCGAGGTGACTCATTGTCATTCGAGCAATCCCGCGCTTTGCCCCCAGGTCAACCACGCGGTTTGCATCATACGCAAGTCGCCGCGGGACTCAGCCGGTACGGGATCGATTCCCGTGATTGCTCGAAGGGCCCAGAACCAGTGATCCGGCTCGCGTTGGAGCGATCGAAGAATCAGGGGCACAGCGACGCGACCAAGTCCAATGATCTGTTGGTAAGCCGGGTGGGTCGCAATCTGATGAACGGAAGAGGAGAACATCGTGTCCCCCTTCCAGCTCGCCGCGAGACGTGAGAACTCTTCGTCGAGGCTTTCGCTTTGCCTGCTTGCAGGGCGACGGAATTCGTCAATCTCCTCATTCCACGCCGCGATCACCTCGAACACGCCCGGGCCACCGCCGATCAGCCGGCGGGGATCCTCTACGTCGCATCCTACGTAAGGGAACCCGTCGGCCCAGAAGTCGCGGAAACGATGAAATCGGGTTGCAAGCTTCATTTCTCGTACCTCACCAGCATTTCCTCCGTGAGGCTCTGAAAGAACACCGTATTCTTGACCTGGCGCAACTCTTCGAATCGGTCCCAGATGATCGGATCGGTTGGGTCGAAGCTTTCCGGCGCAAATGCGTCAATGTCGAAGATCATCGGCACGAACTGCCCGGAGCGCTCGGAATCAAGCTTCTGGGTGACGTTGACGAACACGTATCGCCCGTTAACAGGGTAGGGAAGATTCAAGCGCAGAAAATAGCCTGCGAGCCGCTGCGGCAAGTCCGGAGCGATTTCTGGAACGGTACGAATCCACTGCCGGAAGTCGTCGAAAGGCAGCGGAAGCTCCAACCGATTGATGTAGCGGACGGCCACTCGCGTTACTTCGACGGGTTGAACAAGTTGTGCGTAGACAGCCCAGAGTCGCCGCGCCTCATCTCGGAGTCGCTCCCAAGTCTCATAAGGAGTCAGCCGGCTGAACGTAAAACCGTCCAGTCGCGCCTGGACAATCTGGAGCTTGTCGGGGGGAATAGAACAGGAAGCCATCCGGTGTTTCAGCATCCGAGTGAGTCGTCCCGGCGTCGCTCACTGTTATCGTCGCGTGCCAGCGTTTGCGCTGCCGCACATCAGGATAGAGCTGGGCAATCTTGTCGCGGACAGATGCAAGCCGGCTGATGGTCCAGTCCGCAGGCGTACTGACGCGAACGTCGATCAGCGCTTCGACGATCGGGGCGTTCTTCAGATGTCGCCACTGAGCCATTGACTGAGCCTCCGGCCTGAGGCATTGATTGCGCCCTCAAGCGGCAGTCTCGCCCCCTCGCGAAGTCTACCTCGTTTTCACCAGGTTCTCCACTACCGAGGGGTCGGCGAGGGTGGTGGTGTCGCCGACGTTGGAGACGTCTCCTTCGGCGATCTTGCGGAGGATGCGGCGCATGATCTTGCCGGAGCGGGTCTTGGGCAGGCCGGGGGCCCAGTGGATGACGTCGGGTGCGGCGAAGGCGCCGATTTCCTTGCGGACGTGGCCGACCAGCTCCTTCTTCAAGGCGTCGGTGTATTCCTGGCCGACCTTCAGAGTGACGTAGGCGTAGATGCCCTGGCCCTTGATTTCGTGGGGATAGCCCACGACCGCGGCCTCGGCCACGGCCGGGTGGGAGACCAAGGCGCTCTCGACTTCAGCCGTGCCCAGGCGGTGGCCGGAGACGTTGATCACGTCGTCGATGCGTCCGGTGATCCAGTAGTAGC
>SBAX01000012.1 GCA_005240095.1 Phycisphaera mikurensis | reverse complement strand
GTTCCTATCCGCAGGGAGGCTCGGTGTTGCTCACCAAGCCCATGAAGCTCTTCAGCGTGCCCACGACCTCGAACGCCACAACGCTCATCGAGCCGTGAGCTATGCAACTCCTTATTCCACAACGACTTGCGTAGCCCCATCGCGAAGTTTGCGGCAAACCTCCTCCGGACGGGCGCGGCGACGCCAAATGCAGCGAGAACCGACTGACTCTTGAACGACGGGACGCAATTCAGTTATCATCGTAGACGAGCGACCCACTAAGCCTTTCCAGGATAATCCGATGGAAAGAACCGCGCTATTGCGCCGCGCGACGCCACGCATGCCTCGGTGTCGTCGGCACGGCGAGTGCCTGACGCCGCTTGGAGACCAAGCGGGGTAGCGCAAGGGAGGTCTCAAACGGAGGTAACGAGAGATGAGATTCGATCGCATGCCGGCCGTCGCTGCGGTCTTGGTCGTCGGCGCTGCCTACGCGGACCCCACGGGCCCCATTCAGCGCATCGTGGACCCCGGGCCACCGGAACAGCTCCATTACGTCGTCAATCCGGCTTCGTTCCTGACCACCACGGACTTCGAAGCGTCTGAAGGTTGGGACCTCGGCTCGTCCATTTGCGGTGCGGAGTTCGACGCGGTCTGCGGCAACCCACCGGGCAGTTTGAACGGCGGCTTCGCCAACGTGTGCGTCCCCAAGAACCATGCCGCCAGCATCAACTGCTGTTTCAACGATCCCAATGAGGACACGGGCTGGTTCATGTCCGGCTCATCGCAGCACTGCCGCTCCCCGGGTATTTCGGATGCCCACCCCTCTTCGGGCACCCAGCACCTGCGATTCCAGTACGATCCCAACGGCGGTAGTCCACCCGGTTGCAGCGGCTTCGGCTCCGGTTGCCGTCAGGCGGCCTTCTGCACGGACGGCGTGGGGTTTCCCACTCCCGACGCCCACGTCACCACCTTCACCGTGGACATCTCAGGCAGCGCCACTCTCGGCTCAAGCTTGATCTGGGGCCTGTGCGAGTACCAGCCCCCAGCGGTCCGCTTCAACACCTACATCTACATGTACTACCTGGGCGGGGTCTACGTGTATGACTTCCTCGCAGGCACGGGATGCGATCCTTTCGGCTGCGGTTACTGGAGTGACTTCAGCCCCGGCTATATGACCTTCCGCATCACCCTGGATCCCTGCAATGATGTGATCATCTATGAGGCCGGTCCGCAGGACGACCCGCAAATCTTCCATCTCGAGCCCTTCGGCTTCGTCCCCCCCAACAGCACGATCCGCGCCTACATGGAGACCAACGCCGTTGTCTACCTCACCGATCACTACGGCGAAACCTGGGACATCGACAACCAGCGGATGGAGCAGGGTCCCGGTTGCCCTGACGCCTGCTGTGACGGCGGGACCGGCACCTGCACGGACGGCGTCGATCTGGCTGACTGCACCGGGCCGTCCTTGACGTGGTACGAGAACCAGGAGTGCGCCAACCTTGTGGAGCCGGGCACGACCAACCCCATCTCCTGCGCCCGTGACACCGGCGCTTGCTGCGATGCCGGGCCTGGCGCAGGCGGGCCCGGTCCGGAAGGCGCTTGCAGCCCCACGCTTCCCGAGGACTGCACCGGGACCTATGACACCTGGACCAAGCGCGCCGACTGCGCGGACGTAACCTGCATCGAGGTCACCGGCGCCTGCTGCCGCCTGCTGACCGGCGAGTGTGAAGACGGAGTGCTGATGGGCGATTGCAGCGGGCCGCAGGATCGCTGGTCGGTGGAGGCCTCGTGCAGCCAAACGCCGTGCGAACTCGTCACCGGCGCCTGCTGTGACAGCGATGCCTTCGGGGCCTGCACGCAGACCACGCAGGCCGGTTGCAGTTGCCCCAAGTGTTCCTGGACCAAGCTCGCCGACTGCGCGGACGTGGAATGCACCCATGCGGCCATTCCCACAACCTCGCAGTGGGGATTGATCATCCTCGCGCTGATTCTGCTCGTGGCGGCGAAGGTGACGTTCGGTCCCCGGGTGCCCCGTCCTTTGCGTTAGCCGGGTGCCCCATCCTTTGCGACAGCAAAGGTTGGGGGCTCGATGATCGAGCGCCGAGAGTCCTTCGGCAGCCGCAGCGCCCTCGTCATTCGATCATCGCGACCCCACCCATCGCGGCGCGATGGATGGGCCACCCTATTCACTGAGCAGCCATTGGACGACTTCGGCGGAGGGCGGGTCGAAGTCGTATTCGCGCAGGTGGGGTTTTGACACCCAGCGAACCTCGGCATAGGGGCCGGGGCGGGGCTGGCCTTCGATGAACCCGCAGAAAAAGTAGCGGACTTGGAATTCCTTGCCGTCCACGGTCTGAACGAGCGGGGGCTGGCCGATGGCCGCTTCCACTTCGATGCCCAGTTGCTCGCGGGCGATGCGGCGCATGGCCGCCTCCGCGGGCTCACCGGGGTTGGCCGGTCCGCGGGGGAACTGCCACAATCGCGGCTGACCCTCGGGAGCGCTGCGCAGGACGACGAAGATGGCGCCGTCGGCACGCTCGATGATGCCGGCGGCGGCGATAGGTCTACGCGGCGGCCTGGGCATGCTGACCCCCTTTGTCCCCCTTTGGCAACGGGGGAGGCTCATTTGCGGCTCGGCGGGAGCCTCGCCCTCCCATCGTCCGCGCGGGCTAAAGCCCGCGGCTCGCTGCCGCGTCCTCCCTTAGCGGTTCATGGCCGCCAGGCGCTCGATGGTCTTGATCAAGGCCTGGGTTCCTTCGCGCCCTTCGCCGGCGGCCTGGTTGGCGGCGAGCAGTTGGGAGACCAGGGCTGTGCCAGGTAGTGGCACGCGCCGGGCCAGGGCCGCCTCCAGGGTGATCCGCAGGTCCTTCTGCTGCAGGTCGATCATGAACATGGGAGCGAAATCGCCGGTCAGCATCCGCGTGCCGAGGTTGTCGAGGGCCCAGGAGGCGGCCGCTCCGCCGCGCACGGCCTCGAGCATGACCTTGGGATCGAGGCCCACCTGTTTGGCGAAGACGATGGCCTCGCTGACGGCCAGCAGATTCAATCCGCAAAGGATCTGGTTGCACAGCTTAGTGAGTTGACCATTGCCCACCGGGCCGCAGTGCACGGTGGCCTTGCCCAGGGCGTCGAAGATCGGCTTGGCTCGAGCCACGTCCGCGGCGTCGCCGCCGACCATGATGGAGAGCTTGCCCGCTTCAGCCCCGGTCTTGCCGCCCGAGACGGGGGCGTCGAGAAACCGCCCGCCGCAAGCTTCGACGGCGCGGGCCACCTTTCGCGCCGTGTCCGGCGAGACGGTGGACATGTCAATGCACAACGCCCCGCGGGACAGGCCGGCGCACACCCCGTTTTCCGCTAGGTAGACCGCCTCCACGTCGGGCGAGTCGTTGACCATGGAAATGATGAACTCGCACGATCGCGCCAGGACCGCGGCAGAGTCGCGCCACTGGGCGCCCTCGCCGCAGAGTCGGTCGGTCGTGGCCCGCGTGCGCGAATGGACGAATACGGTGAACTCCGCGCGCAGCAGGTTCCGCGCCATGGGCTCACCCATGATGCCGATGCCGATGGCACCGACGGTAGTAGGCATAGCGCGTGATCCAATGACCTTGATCGCCAACAGCTTACACGACGAACACGGCCAGCGGGGCAAGAAACTTCTGAATCATCGCCGGTTGCGAAGTTCGCACTTGACGTCGTCCCAAGACACCCCGGTATCAGGAGCTGCGTCCATCTCCTCAATGCGCCAGTCGAGCTCGTCCCGCTGAGCGTCGGACAACTCGACAGCCTCCGGGTCAGCGGCCAAGCTTTCCCAAAGCCGTTCAATCATGTCAAGCCGCTCCGCGGCGGGGAGCGACAACGCTTCGGAGAGGATTCGTTCGCTCCTGGTCATGAGTGAATCATACCGTAGCGGGAGCTGTCTTCGAAGCCGGTGACTCAAACTGAGCAGTTCTTGCAGCTTTGGGCCCTGAAGAAACTATGAAAGCCGGGTCGCCTTGACACAGTTTCGGGCTTTTGGCCCAGTGTCGACGGGCTGATCGCGTGGATCGC
>SBAX01000447.1 GCA_005240095.1 Phycisphaera mikurensis | reverse complement strand
GGCGGAGCCCCTCACGAAAGCTCGGATAGAAGGTTAGGCCGATCGAACCCTTGGCGCTTGACAGACCCGGCTTCATAGAAGGGGCGCGCTAGACGGCGCTGATCGCAACGCTCGACCGTGCAACCTGACGCGCTGCACACCGGCGCTGTCCCGCTATCCTCCCCGACCGTTGAGGTAAGTCGCGGCTACTTCTTGTCGCTGGTGTCGTGCCAGGTTTCGCCCAGCGCATCGATCCACTGGGTGCGAGTGACGCGGTTGGACTTGTCGAACTCGATCTTCACGATCAAGTGCTGGTCCGGCCGTTCGTAGATCCACAACTCGCTCAGTTTGCTGGTGGGTTCACCCAGAGCCGCCTCGACATCGTCCATCGTGGACGCATTCGCCCGGATGGTGGAGTAGTTCTCGTAGACCAGCTTGTCCTTGCTCGCGCAGCCCGCCGCGCCCGCCAACAGCAAAACGCTCAGAAATCCCCCGACTCGCACCGTCCTCATCCGCGTTGCCTCCGTTGCGCTCTCAGTGAGCCTGACTACCTGACCTACCCTCTCGCCGCACCCACCGGCGTGCGGTGTTCGATGACGCACTCATCGGTCAGGTGCTCGCCCAGCGGCGAGTTATAGGTTACCAGCAGCACATACTTAGCCCCGGGCGGAATCCGCAAGAGGTCCACGCCCAGGCGAAACTCGTACATCTGCGTCAGTCGATTCCAGTAGCGGCGCTGCTCCGCCGCCGTGGCCAGCTCCACGTCCCAATGCTCGAAGCGCCGCCCCTTGGGATCTGCCGACCCGGCGATGTGCTCGAAGAGCTCGATTCGCACCTTGCCCGCCAGCATCAATCCCGGGTTGTCCAGGACATTGACACCCTGCAGCAGAAGCTCGATACCATCCGGCGTGGCATCGTCGTCAAAGCTCTTGACGCGGGTGAAGGGCTGCACGATCTCGATGCGCGCGGGCATGAGCAGGGAAAGCATCTCCCTCCGTGCCGGATCGTCCAGCGAGCCGTTGGGCGCCGCGCAGCCGATGACGCCCGCCGGCACCACCGCGGCCATGCATCCCGCCAATCGCCTCAGCAACGCATTCAATCCGAAAACCCATCCGCGACCGACCGCACCACCGCGGAGACTCTACGCCAAGCCGTCGCCGATCGTCAAGAAACGGCTCCTGGGCCTTGCGCCGGTGTGGATGTCCCTGTCGGCCGGCTGCGCCGTCTCGCCCGGTCCCGCAGGGGAATCCTTCATCGTAGGCATCCGCTACGACGTGGAGCCGCGCCGCATTGCCGTGAGCGACGATGCCCTTCCCGACAAGGCGCGCGGTGATTTCGTCAGCATGGCCGCTCTGGGCTTCGACACGGTCATCTTGCAGCACGTAACCGATGCGGACCGCCTGCCCTTGCTGGACTTGGCCGCGGAATGTGGCCTCAAGCTGATGCTTCCCGATCGGGACATCGACCACTTCATCAAAACGGGCATGGGCCCAGGCGCGGGCCCCATGCAGTCGAAAGAGTTTCTTGATCAAGTCCAGGTCGTTGCATCCCACCCGGCCTTCGCGGGCGTCATCCTGCCTGCAGTGGTCGGCATTGCGGCCCAAAAACGGACGCAAAGCGTCCGCCAAGCACTCGCCGAGCGGCACATCAGCGTTCTTTGCCTGTCCGCCGGCGGACCCTCCGCGCCCGCGATCATCCAGTCCGCGCCCGTGTGGGACGGCGCTTCCAGCGAGGCCTCGGCAAGGCTGCTGGCCCAGTATTTCGCCGCCCTCCGCGCAGGCCGCACCGGCGGCATCGTCGTCGATCGCTTCGCCCGCCTGCCGGGCGATCCCCCGGGCCTGCACGACCCCACAAATGAAGTGCTCGCCGGGCATCGTGCCGCCGTCGACGCCCTGCTGTCCCGCGCCAGGCGATGGGGTCCCCTGCTCGCCGGGGCGCAAGCCCTGGAGCTTTCACCACCGGACGGCTCAACGGACCTCACCCTCACCATGCTGCGCCGCGGCAGTCGCACCTATCTGCTGATTGCCGCAACCGACCCTCACCGATTCGTCCGCCGCGAAGTCCGACTGCCGGTCTCCTGGCAGGGGCAGACGCTCTCCCGCGCCGTAGAGATTCCTCCCACCGCACAGGAGGGCGCCGGAGACGTGTTCCTGGGGCGCGGCCGCGAGGTCATCGTATCCCTCTCCCTTCGCCCCGGCGACGCCGCGCTGTTCGAGATGTTCTGACCGGTAACGCGGGAGGGCGAGCCTCCCGGCGAGCCGCGGCTCGGCAGGAGCCTCGCCCTCCCGCGCCGCGAATGTCCCTTTGATAGAAGCCTCAGTTTGCCACTTCCCGCACCATCGAGTACCGTATTTCCGTTGGCGGGGTCGGATGGATGACCTTGGCACGCAATCGCTCGAACGAGGCAAGGAGCGGCGGGATGACCGATCAGGATGTAGTGCTGGATCAGGACGAGCAGGAGGCTTCCGACACGCCGGAGGAGGAGCTTTCCGAAGACGAAAAGCTCATGGCCGAGCTCAAAGAGGCCATCACCGTCGAGCGCCAGGAGCTCGGCTCCCTGCGCGTGAAACTCACCGTCTCCGTCCCGCGGGAGATGGTCGACCGGCGACTCGGTAAGCAATTCGCCGAACTTAAGCGAGACGCCCTGGTCCCCGGTTTTCGCAAGGGCCACGCCCCCATCCGCCTCGTGGAAAAGCGCTTCGGTGCCGACGTCGGCGAGCAGCTCAAGAGCCAGCTCATCGGCAGCGGCTATCTGGCCGCCGTGGAGAAGGAAGACCTCAAGCCCCTCGGCGACCCCCTCTTCTGGGTCAAGGCTAAGGAAGAGCGCGTCGGCGAAGACCAGAAGCCTCGCACCGTCGAAGTCGAGAAGCTCGTCTCCTTCGATTCTGCACTCGATCACCTGTCCATGCCCAAGGAAGGCGCCCTGAGCTTCTCCTGCGAGCTGGAACTCAAGCCGCAGTTCGAACTGCCCAGCTTGGAGAAGATCCCCGTCGAGCGCCCCGCGGTGGCCATCGATGACGACGACGTGGACGTCGAAATCAAGCGCATGCAGATGCGCCGCGGTACCTACCAGGCGGTCGAAGACGGAACCGTCGAAGAAGACGACATGCTCTACGTGAGCATGAAGATGAGCGTCGGCGAGGAGATTCTCGCCAGCGAGGACAACGTCGATATCGCCGCCCGCGACATTCGCATCAAGGGCGTGCCCCTCATCGGTTTGGGCGACGCCCTGATGGGAAAGAAAGTCGGCGATGAAGTCACTTTCGAGGCGCCGGTGCCCGACGATCATGAGAATATCAACGCCCGCGGCAAGACCGCCCGGTTTGACTTCGCCATTCGGGAGATCAAACGGCTCGAGGTTCCACCCGTCGATGAGGAACTTCTGACCACGCTGGGATTCGACAGCGAAGAGGACCTGCGCAGCGCCATCCGCTCCACCCTGGAGTCGGAGCTCGATCGCACGATCAAGTCCAAGATGTACGATCAGGTCGGCTCGTATCTCGTTGACAAGACGCCGATGGATGTGCCCGAGGGCCTGTCCCAGCGACAAACGGATCGCGCCGTGGCCCGCCGGCTCATTGAACTCCTGCAGATGGGCGTCCCCCCGGCGGAACTCGAGAAAGCCCGCGACCAGATGGGCGCCAAGGCCCGCGAGCAGGTCGTCCGCGACCTTAAACTCTATTTCATCCTGGAAAAAATCGCCGAGGAACGCAAGATCGATGTGAAGGAGGACGAGATCAACGGGGCGATTTCGCAGATCGCCCGACGCTCCGGCAAGCGTTTTGATCGCGTCCGTGATGAGTTGAGCAAGGGCGACGGGGTCACCAACCTGTACCTGCAGCTTCGCGATCAGAAGGTGTTCGATGGCCTTCTGGCCGACGCCGCCATAACGGAAGTCGAAGGTCCCAAAAGGAAAGCCGCGCCCAAGCCTGCTGCGCCGAAGACAGCGGCCAAGGCGGCTCCGGCAAAAGCGCCTGCGCCCAAGGCTCCTGTGGCAAAGGCGACAGCAGCCAGGGAGCCAAAGTCCGCTAAGCCGCAGAAGCCGAAGGCTCAGCCGAAGAAAGAACCCAAGGCCGCCGCCAAACCGGCCGCCAGGAAGAAGACGACCAAGCGTTCCAGATGACGGACGCCGGGCGGTCGTCGATTTTGCCGACAAACTGCTGGCGTCGCATGGGCGACGATGCAGCGAGGATCAGAAAACATGGATGAGTTCCTTACTATGCCCGGAACCTACGGGCAGTATCCCCCCTACCAGCGGACCCGTGAGATGTCCCTCACGGACATGCTGCTGGAAAACCGGATCATCTTCCTGGCCGGTCCCATCGTGGAACGCACCGCCAGCATCGTGATCCAGCAGCTCCTGTACCTGCAGTCCATCCGCCGCGATCAGGACGTGAATCTGTATATCAATTCGCCGGGCGGATTGGTGGACCAGACCCTGGCCATCTACGATACCATGCAGTTCCTTGGCTCCGACATCGCCACCTACTGCATCGGCCAGGCCGCCAGCGGCGCCGCCATCATCCTCATGGCCGGCACCAAGGGCAAAAGGTACATCCTGCCCAATGCCAAGGTCATGCTGCACCAGCCCTACGGCGGAATCACCGGACAGGCCGAGGACATTCGCATCCAGGCCGAGGAAGTCCTCCGCGACAAGGTGCGGCTCAACAGCATTATCTCCAAGTGCACCGGCAAACCCATGGACAAGGTCGCCGAGGAGACCGAGCGGGACCGCTTCCTCACCGCCACCGAAGCCGTGACCTACGGCATCGTCGACGAAATCCTGACCGACGATCGAAAGAAGAAAAAGTAAGACCCCTCTCCCTTGTAGGGAGAGGGTAGGGTGAGGGTCGAATGTATCGATCGCGAAGAAGTCACGAGTTGTCGCCAAGGCGAATGTCTTTACCCTCATCCCCTCCCCTCTCCCTTGGAGGGACAGGGGTGACCTCTATGAAGAATGCTGGGTGAGGGCTTAACTCCCTCTCCCCTCGGGAGATACGTGTTCAGCGTAAGGAGGACCGGCAGGCTGAAAGCCTGCTCTAGAGTAGCCGGGAGCAAGCGCAGCGCCGCCCCCGGACCTCGCCCCGATTAGACATCGCCACCCTGAAGGAGGACCGGCAGGCTGAAAGCCTGCTCTAGAGTAGCCGGGGGCAAGCGCAGCGCCGCCCCCGGATCTCGGCCCTATCAGGCGTCGCAACCCTGAAAGGGTCGCACTTGCTGCGAGAACGAGGCACCCAACAGGCACTACACGCTAAACAGGTACTTGGGACAGGTCGGGATGAGGACAAAATGACTCCCTCTCCCCTCGGGAGAGGGCCGGGGTGAGGGTACACGGAGCGATAGAAACAATGGGCACAACCTTCCAACGAGTACCGTTCGTCATCGAGCAGACCGGGCGCGGCGAGCGGGAGATGGACATCTTCTCCCGCCTCCTCAAGGACCGCATCGTCTTCATCACCGGCGGCATCGACGACGAAATCGCCAACCTGGTCGTCGCGGAGCTGCTCTTTCTGTCGAATGAAGACTCCAAAGCCGACATCCACCTGTACATCAACAGCCCGGGCGGCTCGGTCTCCGCGGGCCTGGCCATCTATGACACCATGCAGTATCTCCGCTGCGACGTAGCCACCTACAACGTCGGGTTGTCGGCCAGCATGGCCGCGGTCATCCTCTGCGGCGGGGCCACCGGCAAGCGCTATTGCCTTCCCAACGCCCGCACCCTCCTGCACCAGCCGCTCATCGGCGGCGTGATGCAGGGCTCGGCTACCGACCTCTCCATCGAGGCCGAAGAGATCATTCGCCTCCGCCGGGCGCTCTACAACATCATCTCTTCGCGTTCCGGCAAGAAGCTCGACCAGGTCGAAAAAGACTGCGACCGCAACAAGTGGCTCGACGCCAAGGAAACCGTCGACTACGGCCTGGCCGACTCCATCCTCGAACGCATGGCCGCTAAGTGACCGTAGGCCATCCGCGTAGCGTGGCCAAAGAGCTCAGCGATTTATCTCCCAAAGCGCCAGCTGGTGCTCGATGAAATGACGTACGTTTGTATCTGCGCACTTCTCATACCACGGCACGGCCACTTCGGTACTCTCATCCAGGCGTATCCGTTCTCCGATGTAGAAATACGCTTCACAACGCTGCTCGCCATTCTTCGCTTCGGCCAGCAATGACTCACGCGGTAGCTGGTCGGCGATGTATCTTCCGAGGTTCTTTGCCCATGGATCGTCAATCGATGCGGTGGCAGCTTCCTCAGCCACTTGCGAGCATCGCTCCTTGTGCCCCTGCCGCGCATGAACCACCCACAAGAACAACCGCCCGTAGTTGTTTTTTGGGTCTCTCGTGACGACTTCGGCGAAATCAGACTCTGCCCCGGACCATTCCTTCTTCATCATTCTACACAGCCCGCGTTCCTGATACCCGCCGATGTGGGCTGGGTTCTGTTGCAGGACTTGGTTGAGATCGTCGATGGCAGAATCGAACGCACCCTTCCGAAAATACAAGGCGGCGCGACTGAAGCGCGTAGGCGCCGATTCCGGAACCCTGGCGACGAGCACCGACAGCCTCTCCAGACCGCTATCGATGTCATCGGTGTAGAGGCATGCCGCCACGTAGTTGTCAAGGAAGAGGGGCTTGTCCGGCTCCAATTCCAGCGCCTGGGAATAGTATTGGATCGCACCTTTCCAGTTCCCGCGCCGTTTCTCAAGAGCGCCAAGATTGTTGATAGCCAGCGCATGCCTAGGGTTGACCCCCAGAGCGGAGTGGAGCGCCCGTTCCGCCTCATCGAGCTTTCCAAGGTCTAGCAGATCGTTGCCCATGTTGTTCCAGGCACGGGCGTCCTTGGGGTTGACCTCAACCGTGCGTCGGTAGGTTCGCACCGCATCCTCGAGTTTTCGGGACCTTGAGTAAGCCAAGCCGAGGTCATATAGGATGTCAGGGTTGTCTGGAGAGAACACCAAGCCCGCGCGAAACGACTCGATCGCTTTCTCATGCTCGCCGGTCTTGGACAGCAGAATGCCACGGTTTCGATATGCGTCAAAGTATTGCGGAACAAGCTCAATCGCCCTTGAATAGGCCTCCAGGGCGAGATCGTTGTCACCAAGTCGCTTGTAGGCGTTGCCAAGATTGTTCCATGCCGCCGGAAAACCCGGGGCCAGTTCCAACACGTGCCGCAACAACGCGACCGCACGTTCGTGGTCTGCCCGATTCTTCGAGTCACTCAGCCTGACTGCCAGGTTATTGGCGGCGAAGAGATTCGTCCCGTCCGCCGCAAGCAGGCGATCGTATATAGCCTTCGCCTCCTCAGGCTTTCCTTGCTGCGCAATGGTCTCGGCGATGTTCGTCCACGTCTGAAGACATTCAGGGCACAGCTCGAGCACTCGGTCGTATGCGGCGCGAGCCTTCTGATGCTCCCCCGCCTGGCTGTATGAAAAGGCCAGCGCATGCCACACTCCAACCGATTCTCTCCCTGGGTCATTTTCCACCAAGGGTTGGATCGACTGGACCGCGTCGCTCCAGCTCCCTGTCCGGAATGCCTTCATCCGGGCAGCTTCGGCTCGCAGGTCCACGTTCGTGGCGTCCGCACGTTGTGCCTTTTCCAGCAGCCCCATCGCCTGGGCAGACCGATACTCGCGGATGTGTACGCGCGCCGCCTCAACGAGCGCAACAACATGCCCGTTGGCACCTGCAAGTTGGTTGCCCGTCTCGAAATCCTCCAAAGCGGACTGATCAATCTTCGCCCTCTCGTCGATCGAAACCAGCTCGCGGAGCCGTCGTCGCGCCCGTCCTCGTTCGATGTAGGCCTGCATATCCTTGGCGTTCGCCTCGATGGTTCCGGATAGCTCGGCAATCCGCGAGCGCAGGCTCTTCTCGGTGGCTTTCCATTGAGCGACAAAACTCTTCGTCTCAGCGTCCCCCTTGCCGTTTTGAGGTTGTGCGGCGACTTGGCTCTCGTTGGTGGCGACGGGTGCTTCGGCCGAGTCGTCGTCATCCTTGCGACACGCTGCGGCTAGGACCGTCACCAGAACCACGAAGCCAAGGCTGGGCTTCCTGGACATTGCCGTGTTCCGAACAGTACGGTCGGGTCGCTGAAAATGGCATTGCATCATCGTGTGCCTCCCAGGGTTGCGTCGATGGCATCGACTTGACATGACAAAGAGCGTTGGCACGCGGAGAAGAATGGTACGCCGAATATGGGCATCCGGCCAAACGCAGACTTTGCACCCGGCAGGCGGAGGCTTTTTGCCTCAGTTCTGGATGATCCAGGACCGCACATCCCGCGCCGGCCACGACGATGGGGTGTTCGCTTGCCTGGGGTCTCGCAGCGAGCGCCCCGCGCGTTATTCTGCTAGAATAAGCCCGGGCGCGTGGCCTGCCGCCCGCCCGGTCCGCGCGGTCCGGGCGAGGAGAAAACCGGCGACCCGCAAAAAGCGCTAATGCGAAACGAAGCGGATTTATCCCTTTCACAAACCAGCTACCACGGGTAGTGTAGACCCGTTGGCAACGTGACGCCTAGAATCAGCGGTCTCCATGAAGGCCGCTCGTGCCGGTCGGGTCCGAGCGGCCTATTTCTTGCGCTTGGCAGGCTTGCGCTTTTTGGGCTTTCGTTTGGGCTCCGGCTTCACCTGCATGGCGGCGCGCAGGGCGTCGTCGGCGGACAGACCTTGAAGGGTGATTGGTTTGCGTTTGTTAGCCATCTAGCACTACAGCGCTAGTTCTGCTCAAGCGAAATGGTTGAGCAGGCCGATGCCATCCTCCAACCGAAAGGAGGTGTGGCATGACGGCGGAGCAG
>SBAX01000393.1 GCA_005240095.1 Phycisphaera mikurensis | reverse complement strand
TGGCCAACCAGAAGTTGGGTGCCTATCCGTATGCCGGTCCGTGTGCGTGCCCGTCCACGGTGACGTGCAACTCCACGATGTGCAGCGGTACGAATCCCTGCGCCCCTGCTGGTAATCTCTGCCTGCAGACGTGCTCGGCCGGTCCGCGAATGGGTGAGCTGTGTACGTCGAACAAGCACTGCGGCGTGTGCGTGGGCGGTACCCGTCCGGGTATCCCCTGCGACAACAACAGCCAGTGTGATGGCGGCACGTGCACCACGGGCACCTGCAACACGCAGGGCTTCTGCCGCGACAAGTGCGGGCGGTGCAACTGAGGCACAGCCGCTGCCCTTGGCGTCCTAGGCTACTTGTCGGCGTCGGGCTGCCTGAATACACTCCTGACCACCCGCCGGTTGCAGCGGGACCATCGGGGCGGTATCCCGGGTCGGATTGGACAGGAGTTTGCACAGTGTCAACGGCTGGTTTCTTTGGTCGCTTGGTCTTGTGTGTGGCCGTCGGCGTGTCCGCCGCCTATGGGCAAGACCAGGCGCCGCAAGCGATTCCTACATACTCACTGGAGGCGTTCGAGGTCAACGGCATCCCTATTCCTGGGGCGCCGGTTCAATCGGTGGCCGTTGGCCCCAAGGACATCATTACCTGCAAAATCATGCTGCGTGACTGGTCGCCCAACGGCGAGAAGTTGCGGGCGTACCAGGTCAAGCTGGATGACGCCACCTATGCTTCGGGCGACGTGGGCGTCGTGCAGCCCGTGGACTTCCAGATGAATCCCGACAAGGACCCCAATGCCTTCATCGACGAATCCGATCCCACGTGGGTTCACCGCGGGCGGCCCACGATTCCGCTGGTGGATTCGGTCTCCCTGGGATACCGATGGTTGAGCGTGCTGCTCGATCCGTACGATGGGCCGGTCAGCGACCAGGACGGCAAGAAATACTCTTGCGGGACGGTCAAGCTGACGCCGTCGCCCAACGCCACGGGGACCTTTACCGTTGGTTTCGTTGAGGACCCGTTCACCTCCAGCGTGATCTCGACGGAGAGCGTGCAGCTCGAGCCGATCAACTTTGAGCGGCTGACGGTGAAGGTGTCTCCGGAGGCCAAGTGGCGCCGGCTGCTTTCCAGTGATCCGCCGAGCGGAGCGGTCGATGCTCGCCGTGCCGGCAAGGGAGATTCCTGGGACAAGATCCGGCTGACGTTCAACTGCGACAGCGCGGGATTGAAGCCGGAGGACCTGGTGGTGGAGGATGGCTCTCCCAATCCACCGAAGGTCAAGCGTCTGGATGCCGCAGGGTCCGAGGTTACCGTGGAGCTGGATCGTCCGATTCGTGCCGGAGGGTGGACGACCCTCACACACAAGGCAAGCAAGACCAGCACCCGGATCGGCTCCTTTCCCGGTGATGTGAACGGGGACGGGCGGGCTGACTCCGAGGACGTGCTGACCATGATCCGCGCCCTGAACGGTTCGGAGACCTTGCCGCTTCACCGCAGCGACGTGGACCACAACGGGACACTGGGCGCCGGGGATCTGCTGGCGGTTCTGGAAGTGGTTTCAGCGACTGGGGGGGCTCGGACCCGCTAGACGGCTTCGTGCTGAACTGGGCCGCTTGTGGGTGTCCGACTCTGTTCGATCATTTCAACCGCCCGGTTGAGGGGAATGAGGTAGTCCGCCGGGGCTGCCTGCTGAAGGCGCTCGATGGGCCAGGAATCCTGGACCGTGAAGGGGCCGATCCGTTCACGCCGCAGCGAAGTCAGGCACCCACCGGTACCAAGCGCCCGGCCCAGATCGCGGATGATCGCACGGATATAAGTCCCTCGTCCGCACGACACTTCGAAGTCCAGCCCCGGCCATTCGTAGCGGTGCACCGTCAGGGCATAGATTGACACCGGGCGCGGGGCAAGAGCCAACGCGGCATCCGCGCTCTTATGTTTGTAGGCAGGAACGCCCCCGAGCTTGATGGCACTGATGGTCGGGGGAACTTGCTCGATCACTCCTTGAAATGCCGCGCATGCCGCGAGTACGTCCTCAAGCGCGGGCCGGTCCCCGACCTCAACGGGCTTAAGTGGGCGATCGCTGTCGAAGCTCTCGCTGGTTACGTCGAGGCGGGCCGTGGCGCGGTAGACCTTGGGGAGGTCCATGATCCGCTCGACGAGCTTGGTGCCCTTGCCCAGGCACAGGAGCAGCACGCCGCTGGCCGCGGGATCGAGCGTCCCCGCGTGTCCGCTCTTGCGCTGGCGGGTGATCGACCGGACGCGGTAGAGCGCCTTGGCCGAGGTAATCCCGGTCGCCTTGTAGAAGTTGATGAGGCCGTCCACGCTTACGAATCCGAAGGGTAGAAGGAGAACCGCTCAATCCTGGGTTGATTGGGACGCCGGTTCGAGCACCGCCGTCACCTCACGGTCCTGGCCCGGCGGGCGAAAGGTCATGACCAGCTTGCCGTCGGCGCGGCGCCGCGTTCGATAGTCGAGAGTCGGACCGCCGACGGGCGACAGGCTGAGCGTGCCGCCGCTCGCTTTGTATCCGCCGGTCGTGGTATGGGTCTTGCCGTCGTAGGCGCCCTGGGCGGTAAACAGCCCCGTGGCGGTGTACTTTCCAGCCTCATCAAAGGTCACTTCGTGGATCGGAAACGGCGCTCCCTGGGGCTGGGTTTCGACGGCCCGCCAGGACCCGGACAGGCTCGCGCACCCAGAGGTCAAACAAATGACCCCCGCCGGGATCCAGGTGATCGGGTTGATCGCCCTGAGCGCTGGGCACCGAATGCGTTCAGAGGGCTTGAACATGGCCCGAGCTAGTATGCTGGCTGGAGCCGTCGTGTCAACGTGCGCTGCGGCATGTGGCGCCGTCTTTTTTGAAAGAGTGAGGGTAGGGGAGGGCACGCCGTGCCCGTATAATCCCACGACGATGATCGCCATGCAGACTGCTTCACTGGACGATATCGCCGAGACGGTAGCCGCCGGACGACCGCTGTCCCTCGAGGAAGGCGTGAGGTTATACGAGTCGCCGGACGTCTTTACGCTGGGCGAACTGGCCAATTCCATTCGAGAGCAGCTCCACGGGCGAAACGCGTACTACAACGTCAACCTGCACATCAACTACACGAACTTCTGTGTTCTGAGGTGCAAGTTCTGTTCCTTCTACCGTCCGTACCCTAAGGACGGGTCGGGCGATGTGGGGGATGCATACGAGTTGAGGGTTGATGAGATCGTCGCCCGCGCGCGGGCGGCCTATGATCGTGGGGCTACCGAGGTCCACATCGTGGGGGGACTACATCCCAAGCTGCCGTTCTCGTACTACACGGACCTGTGCCGCGGCATCCGTGAGGCCTGTCCACATATCCACATCAAGGCCTTTACGGCGATCGAGATCATTCATTTCTCGCGCATCGCCCGGCCGAGGTTGATGATCGGAGAAGTGCTCATCCGGCTGCGAGAGGCGGGCTTGGACAGCATGCCCGGCGGCGGGGCGGAGATCTTCGACGACCGCGTCCACGATGAGGCATTTCGTAACAAGGTGGGGGAGGCCGAGTGGTTCGAGGTCCATCGCACGGCGCACGAGCTGGGTATCTTCACCAACGCGACGATGCTGTACGGGCACGTCGAGACGCCTCGGGAGCGGATCAAACATCTGATCAAGCTACGCGAACATCAGGTGGAGAGCCTCGCCTGTCGCAAGGCCCATTTCAATTGTGTCATCCCCCTCTCGTTCGTTCCCGACGGCAGCGCCCTGGCAGACCTTCCCGGTCCAGGAGGACTCGATGACCTCCGCACCCTGGCGCTCACCCGCCTGATGTGTCCGAACATCGCTCACGTGAAGGCCTTCTGGATCATGCAGACTCCCAAGCTGGCTCAGGTGTCGCTGAACTGGGGCGTGGACGACATCGACGGCACGGTGGTGTATTACGACATCACCAAACGCGAAGGGCACGGAACGCACCAGGAACTCACCGTGGACCGCCTCAAGCGACTCATTCGCGAGGCGGGCTGTATTCCCGTGGAACGCGATTCGCTCTACCGCCGGGTGCTGCGTGGTGACAGCACGTGGACGGTGCAGGGGGAGGATTGGTCGGTGCCGTTCGACTCCCGCCCACCGCCGACAACTCGTGACAATTCCGTGTCCCTCACGCTGGCCCGTTGAGCGGGGGGCCTTGACGCGATCGTTCCATCGCATATCATTAGCATACAAACGATAGGGCCGGGGCCTGTAACGACGGCGATGGAATATGCTGCAATACGATTTTGATGAGAGTGTGGGTTACTGGCTGGCGATGACGACGCGGGCCTGCGAGCGGGCCCTCAGCACCGAACTGGCCCCGCACGGCTTTACTCTGCGGCAGTGGCAGGTGCTGGCCTGGCTGGCCCTGGACGGCGAACTGTCGCAGGTCGAGCTTGCCGAGCGCATGGGGCTCGAGCCGGCTACGTTGGTGGGCATCCTGGACCGCATGGAGCGCGCCGGCTGGATCAGCCGGGAGAGCTGTCCCTCGGATCGGCGCAAGAACCTGATCGTCGCCACACGGGATGCCGAGCCGGTGTGGTCGAAACTGGCGGCCTGCGCACGGAAGGTGCGAAAGCAGGCCGTGCGTGGACTGACGACCGAGCAGTTACAGCAACTCAAGAGCATTCTCACCACGATCCAAGAGAACCTCGGTACATCCGCGGGCTCCATCATGGGCCGCAACGGAGGACCTGTTCGTGAGCGCGTCTGAGCATCGCGGGGTAGCGTTTGTCTTGGGCGCGGTTGTCCTTGCCGCGCCGGTGCTTGCCCAATCGGGCCCCGCCCCGGTAGCCGTAGCCCGAGTTGTGGAGCAGACCGTGACCGCGGGCAAGCCGTTCGTGGGTACGGTTTTGCCTTTACGCACCAGCACCGTGGGCAGCGCCGTCGACGGGAGACTGATCGAGCTGCCCGTCATCGAGGGTGAGCGAGTGGTGAAGGGGCAGCCGCTTGCTCGACTGCTGACTAAGACCCTGGAGATTGAGCTCGCTGCGGCGCAGGCGGAGCTCCAGCTTCGGCAGGAAGAACGGGCGGAACTGGAACACGGCTCACGGCCCGAGGAGATCGAGGCGGCCCAAGCCGCCGTGCTCGGGGCGAAGGCTCGCATGGAGTATGCCCAGAAGGATTTCGAGCGTGTTCGCGGTCTGTTCGAGAGCAGCTCCGCGGCGCGCGACGAAATGGACGAGGCGGTCAAGGAGGCGCAGGCTACTGAGCAGGAATACTTGGAGACCAAGGCCGCATACGACCTCGCCGTCGCCGGTCCGCGGGCGGAGCGCATCGCCCAGGCACGGGCCAAGGTTGTGATGCAAAGCGAGCAGGTCAACCGGATTCAGGACCAGATCGAGAAGCATACGCTCATCGCGCCGTTTGACGGTTATGTCACTGCGAAGCGCTCCGAAGTGGGCGCCTGGGTGGCGCGGGCGGATCCCGTGGTCGAGGTCGTTGAACTGGACGAGGTCGAAATCCAGGCGATGGTGCTGGAGGATTACGTCGGCCACGTTCGCCTGGGGATGGAGGCCCGCGTGGCCGTGGATTCTCTGCCCAACGAGTCCTTCACCGGCACGGTAGCCAAGATCGTGCCGCAGGCCGACACGCGCTCGCGGAGCTTCCCCGTCCACGTGCGGGTGGAGAACCGGTTGGTGTCGGAGCAGCCCTTGCTGAAGGCGGGGATGCTGGCCCGCGTGATGCTGCCGGTCGGGCAACTGGAGCAGGCCGTGCTGGTGCCCAAGGATGCCTTGGTATTGGGTGGGGCCTCACCGTCCGTGTTCGTCGTGGATCCCGCCGCCAAGGACGCGACTTCCCCCGCTGCCACGGAGGGAGCAGCGCGACTGCTGCCCGTCGAGGCCGGTGTGGCGCACGGGGACCTCATCCAGGTAAAAGGGGATCTGAAGGCCGGGGAGTTTGTTGTCGTCCGAGGGAACGAACGCCTGCGACCGGGACAAGCCGTGGTGATCTCGCAGGTTGTTGAGGGAAGTGTCGCAGAGGAGACGCCGGTCCGCCACAACAGCGAGTAGCCTTGAGGGGCGCTGAATCGTGAACTTCATCCAGAGCCTCATTCGATATCCCGTCACCGTGTCCGTAGGCGTGTTACTGGTGGCGCTCTTCGGCACCATCGCGCTCGTGAATATGCCCATGCAGCTCACGCCGGAGGTGCAGACGCCCACGCTGACCATCGAGACGATATGGCCCGGGGCGAGTCCCCACGAAGTCGAGCGGGAGATCGTCCACGAGCAGGAGGAGCAGCTCAAGGCCGTGGAGGGCGTGGTCAAGATGACCTCGGAGAGCATGGACTCGATGGGGCGGATCACCCTCGAGTTCGCCGTGGGCGCGGACATGAGCGAAGCGCTGCTCAAGGTCAACACCCGGCTCCAGCAGGTGCGTGAGTATCCGGAAGACGCCGATGAGCCCGTCATCAGTACCTCGAACTCCTCCGACCGGCCCATTGCCTGGTTCATCCTCATGCAACCGCCGCCTTCAGCCGACGTGCTTCGCGCCTTCCAGCAGAAGCATCCTGAGCTTGCGGCGAGCATCGATCGGGTGATCGAGGCCCCCAATGAGGGTCTGGCCATGCTGCACCTGCGCTTGCTCATCAAGGCTCACGCGGAAGCCCGCGAGCTGCTTCCCGAGGAAAAAGACATCGCCACGTACCGAAAGTTCGCTGAGGACGTAATCGAATCGCGATTCGAGCGCGTGGAAGGCGTCTCTAACGCCAATGTTTTCGGTGGGCGGGATGAGGAAATGCAGGTCATTGTCGATCCCGCCAAACTGGCCGCCCGGCGCCTGACCATGCTCGACGTGCGACAGGCCCTGCGGGCTCAGAACGAGGATACCTCAGGCGGCGATTTCTGGGAGGGCAAACGCAGGTGGGTCGTCCGCACGCTGGGCCAGTTCCGCTCGCCGGAGCAGGTGGAGAATGCCATTCTCGCCCGGCGCGAGGGGGCCCCGGTTTACGTTCGCGACGTGGCCCAGGTCCGGCTGGGGCACAAGAAGCCCGATGGGCTGGTGCGGAGGTTCGGCGGTTCCAGCATCGCCATCAACGCCCTGCGCGAGTCCGGGGCGAACGTCTTCGACGTTATGGCGGGGCTGCAACGGGCGACCGCCGAACTCAACGAGGGGGTGCTTGCACAGCGGGGCCTGAAGGTCACGCAAGTCTACGACGAAACGGAGTACATCGTCTCCGCAGTTGATCTGGTGAAGAGCAATATCTACGTCGGCGGCGTGCTGACGATCGCGACCCTCCTGCTGTTCCTGCGCAGTGCCCGCTCGACCCTGGTGATCGGTCTGGCCATCCCTACGAGCATCATCGGCGCCTTCCTGGTGCTGGGCCTGATGGGGCGGTCGCTCAACGTCGTCAGTCTTGCCGGACTGGCCTTCGCCGTGGGCATGCTCGTCGACAACGCGATCGTTGTTCTGGAGAACATCTACCGCCATTATCAGGAAGGGCTGGACCGTCTTCGCGCCGCGGTCCGCGGGACGCAGGAGGTCTGGGGCGCTGTGCTGTCCTCCACGCTGACCACGCTGGCGGTTTTTATTCCTGTGTTGTTCGTCGAGGAAGAAGCAGGCCAGCTTTTTAGGGACATTGCCCTGGCGATCAGCGCAGGCATCGGGTTGTCGCTGATCGTCTCGGTCACGGTCATCCCTACGGCCACTTCCAGGATTCTGCGACATCGGGCGGCAGGGAGTGACGAAACGGAGAACGGCAACAACGCGTCCGCACGGTTTTTGTCCATCTTCGACGTGTTCGGGCGCGGATTCGTCAACGCCGTGGTGGGTCTGGATCGCTGGCTGCAGGGTGGGACCCTGCGTCGCGTGGTTACGGTCCTGGCCTTGATTGGATTGTCGCTCGGCGGGAGCTATGCCCTCATCCCCGGCGTCGAGTATCTTCCTGCCGGCAACCGCAATCTCGTGTTCGGCATTCTCCTTCCACCGCCGGGATACAACCTCGATGAACTCATGGCCATGGGCGAGGAGATCGAGCAGCGCATGCGCCCGTACTGGGATGTCGATCCCAAAGACCCCAGGATCAACGAGCTCAAGTATCCGGCCATTGGGGACTTCTTCTACGTGGCCCGCGGGCGGCAGATCTTCATGGGTCTGCGGGCAATTGACCCGTTGCGCGCCGGGGAGCTGGTGCCGCTCATTCGTGAGGTCGCCTCCGACCAGCCGGGGACGTTTGCGGTGGCTAAGCAGTCGAGCCTATTCGAGCAAGGCCTCACCGCGGGCCGGACGATTGATGTGGAAATCACCGGTCCCGAGCTGGAGCAGCTCATCGCCCTCGGCGGACGGGTCCTCGGGCAGGTGCCCGGCGTTGTGCCTCGCTCCCAGGTCATTCCTAAACCCAGCCTGGACCTGTCCAGCCCCGAATTGCACGTAGTCCCCAAGTGGGAACAGGCCGCGGACATGCAGGTGACCGCAGCGGACCTGGGGTATGCCGTCGACGCCCTGATCGACGGGGCATACGCCGCGGATTACTTCGTGGGGGGAGATAAGATCGACCTGACGCTTACAGGAACGCAGACCTTCGCGGGGCGCACCCAGGATGTGGAGTCCCTTTCCATCAGCACTCCTACGGGCGATCTCGTGCCGCTGACGGCCGTGGCCACCGTCGAATTGGCCAGCGGCCCCGAGCAGATCAACCATCGCGAGCGGCAGCGGGCCATCACCATTGAGGTTTCTCCGCCGCTGGATACACCGGTCGAACTGGCCATGGCCGGCATCGAGAAGCAAATCGTCGAGCCGCTCCTGCAAAGCGGCGAATTGGGCGGGACGTACCAGATCAATCTCGCCGGGACCGCCGACAAGCTGCGAGCAACGTGGAAGGCCCTGCGCTTCAATTTCCTGTTGGCCCTGCTGATCACCTACTTGCTCATGGCCTCGCTGTTCGAGTCCTGGCTGTATCCGCTGGTCATCATTCTAAGCGTACCCCTTGGCGCCATGGGGGGCTTGGCGGCGCTTGCCCTGTTGAACGTCTTCGTGCTCCAGCCCCTGGACGTGCTGACCATGCTCGGCTTTGTGATCCTCGTGGGGACGGTGGTCAACAACCCGATCCTCATCGTCCACCAGGCCCTCAATCACATGCGCGAGGACGAGATGCGCCCCCACGCCGCGATCCTGGAGAGCGTGCGGACACGCATCCGTCCGATCTTCATGACCACCATGACAACTATCCTGGGCCTGTTTCCTCTGGTGCTCTTCCCCGGCGCGGGAAGCGAGCTCTATCGAGGCTTGGGCGCGGTGGTTCTCGGCGGACTGCTGGTCTCGACCGTCTTCACTCTGGTGCTGATCCCGACGCTGTTCAGCCTGATGCTGGAGGGCAGGGAGGCCGTCGTGCGGCGCATACGCCGTCGCCCGCCCGGACCGACCCCACGGCAGGTTGGCACGGTGTCGCAAGAGCCGGCACTCGCTGGACGATAGAGGCGTCTTGAGCAGGCAGAAGCGGCGAGCGAACTAGATGAACAAGGGTTGGTCGAATCTCAGGCCGGCACCCACGAGGTGAGCAGCGCCTTTGCTCACGGGTTCGGTGCGCACGACGGTGGCGTATCGCCGTTCGCCGCTGAGAGCGGAGCGGGTCCCGACATCGGCCATGTCCTGCAACTCGACCTCCAGCCGCTGCCCCACGCACAGGCCATAGGAGGCGGGGACATGCACCAGCAAGCCGCTTTCACTGATGTCCTCTGTGACGCATTGCTGGACTTCAACGTGACCCAGGCCGATCACGTTGGCGATCATCCGCTGCCGGAAACGGGGAACGGCGCGGCGCTCATCGCTGAAACCAACATTGGCTCGTCCCCGCAGCGGGCTGGCTTCGACCGGAATCGTCAGGATGGGATCAGGCTGGATGGCGGTGGTCATACGTGCACTCCTGATGGGCCGGCGACGCAGCGCCCGGCGGGCCGAGCACCCGGGTAACTCCTAGGTCCGGCAGTATATCGTCCGAGAACCACGCGTCAACAAGTTCCTGTTAAATCCTCCGGAACCTGCCGGCCGCAGGCCTCGCGCCCGGGGAACGAATACTAGCCTGCAAGAACGGTGCCAGCCATTCTGCGGCGGTAAATCCCTGGTCAGCCGGCATTGGCGAGCCCCCTTAGCAGTACAGCGCAAAGTTGCTATCCAAACACGAGCGGATTCGATGGAGGTCGATGCCGCGTCGTGACAGTTCTTTGATCGTGGCCCGCGTGTGGC
>SBAX01000443.1 GCA_005240095.1 Phycisphaera mikurensis | reverse complement strand
GATATCATCGCCGCGCTACGCAATCTGTAGCGTCGCCCCTCGTGGGCGGCGCTTGGAATCCCGACGTCGTTCCTCGCCAAGCGCCGCCCACGAGGGGCGACGCTACAGATTGCGTAGCGCGGCGATGATATCCGCCGGCTCCATGCGTTTGACGTAATCGGCGTCTGCGAAGGCGGCGCGGATGATCCCCTGCCGATCGATCACGTAGGTGGCCGGCAAAGGCAACTGCCCGCTGGACTCGCCGTTGTGCGCCGCCAGGTCAATGCCCAGGGTGTTGTAGAACTCGCGCAGATCATCGGGCACCTCGAAGACCAGCCCGAACTTCCGCGCGACCTGATTGGAGGTGTCATTCAGCACGTCGAAGGTCAGTTGGTTCTTCTCCACCGTGGTGCGCGCGGCCTGCGGCAGCTCCGGCGAGACGGCCACCAGCGTCGCTCCGAGTTCATTCACCTCCTCCAGCACCTGCTGGATCGCCGAAAGCTCGGCGTTGCAGTACCGTCACCAGTGCCCGCGATAGAATGCCAGTACCACCGGTCCACGCCGAAGTTGCTCGTAGAGTCGGAACGTCCCGCCGCGCGTGCTGCCCAGCTCAAAATCCGGCGCTTTCGCTCCGGCCTTCAGCATCCGCTCCACAATCCCCGACCGGGCCAGGTCGTCCTTAGCCTTCAGGACAATGTCCAGCTTCTCCTTGGGCCACCGACCCCACGACGCCTGCCGCATCTGCTCAAGCTGCTCGTTTAGTGACATATCCCCATTGTCGATTCGCGATGGTCGATTGTCGAATGCCGATTGATCATTCGAGCCGTGAGCCGGTCGCGGTACTGAATCACGTGCCCTTGATCAGCGCTGGTCTGCGGGTGTGCCAGTCGGTGCGGAGTTGGTACTGGTGGGCGAGGGAGAGGATGGCTTCTTCGCCGAAGGCCGGGCCCGTGAGCTGCAGGCCGATGGGCAGGCTGCGGGAGTCGAAGCCGCAGGGGATGCTGATGGCGCAGATGCCCGCCAGATTCGCGGCGATGGTGTAAATGTCGCTGAGGTACATGGCCAGGGGGTCCTGGGATTTTTCGCCCACACGGAAGGCCGTGGTAGGGGCGACCGGCGAGGCGATCACGTCTACGGATTCGAAGGCAGCCTCGAAATCCCGCTTGATCAGCGTGCGAACTTTCAGGGCCTTGAGGTAATACGCATCGTAGTAGCCGCTGGACAGGGCATAGGTGCCCAGCATGATGCGGCGTTTGACTTCCGCGCCGAAACCCTCGCCGCGGGTGGCGGCGTACAGGTCGATGACGTCCTCGGGGTGGGGCGTGCGGTAGCCGTAGTGGACGCCGTCGAAGCGGGCGAGGTTGCTGGAGGCCTCCGCCGTGGCGATCAGGTAATAGCAGGCGATGCCGTACTTCATGTGCGGCAGATGGATGGGCACGATCTCCGCGCCTTCTCGTGCCAGCAGGTCAATTGCAGCGCGGACGGCCTTGCTTACTTCGCCGTCCAGCCCCGGCCCGAAGTACTCCTCGCTGATTCCGACGCGCGTGCCCTTTACCGGTCGACTCAGCGCTTTGGTCAGCTCCGGCACAGGGCGATCCACACTGGTCGAATCCCGCGGATCGTGCCCGGCAATGACTTGGAAGATGAGCGCCGCGTCCTCGACCGTTGACGTGATGGGCCCGATCTGGTCGAGGCTGCTGCCGAAGGCGACCAACCCGTATCGCGACACGCGTCCATAGCTCGGCTTCAAGCCGACCACGCCGCAAAAAGACGCCGGCAGTCGGATCGACCCACCCGTGTCGCTGCCCAGCGCCGCGGGGACGATTCCGGCGGCCACCGCGGCGCACGATCCGCCCGACGATCCGCCGGCCACCCGGGTTTCATCCCAAGGATTTCGCGTGGGGCCAAAAGCGCTGTTTTCCGTGCTGCTGCCCATGGCGAACTCATCGAGGTTGGTCTTGCCGACGATGATGGCCCCGGCGGACTCCAGGCAGTCCACGACATGAGCATTGTAGGGCGAGTGATAGGGCTTAAGGATTCTCGATCCGCAGGTGGTCGCGCCGAAGGCGGTGCAGAGATTGTCCTTAAGGGCCACGGGCACGCCCGCCAGCGGCCCGAGCGGCTGTCGACGAGCGCGCTTGGCGTCTACTTCGGCGGCTTTCGCCAGAGCCCGCTGCGAATCCGTGGAGAGAAAGGCGCTGAGCCGTGGCTGGAGCTTCTCCGCCCGCTCGATCGCTTCGCGCACGGTATCCGTAGCGGAGCGCGCTCCACTCTGAATGCTTGCGGCGGTTTCGCTCAACGTGTGCCCGGACGCCATTTAGGCTTCTTCCTGATCGAGGACCTTGGGAACGCGGAAGAACTCGCCATGCCGGTCGGGAGCGTTGGCCAGTGCAGCGTCGGAGGACCATGAAGGTCGCACTTCGTCCTCGCGAAAGACATTCGTGACCGCCAGGGGATGCGCGGTGGGAGGAACGTTGGACGTGTCGAGTTCGTTCAGTTGTCGAACATGGTCAAGGATCTTGGAGAGCTGATCCGCGTAACGAGCCGCTTCCTCATCGGTGATCTTGAGCCGCGCGAGGTGGGCCACATGTCGAACAGCGCTTTCATCTAGTGAACCAGCCACAGCCGAGCTCCTAAACTCCGGCGGATGTGCGGACGGCGGTGATGCCCTGAACGATCAGCAGCAGCCAGCCGGCCAGGAAGAGCAGGCCACCGAGGGGCGTGACGGGTCCGAGCCACTTCCATCCAGCAAGGGACAGGCCATACAAGCTGCCCGAAAACAGCACGATACCGCCGACAAAGCACCAGCCCGCGGCCAGGGTCACGCCCGTGGAGCGTCCCGCCAGCGTACCCACGGCGAGCAGGGCGAGGGCGTGATACATCTGATAGCGCACGGCCACCTCAAAGGTGAGCAGCTCGCCGGCGCCAAGCCTGGTCTTGAGGTAGTGGGCTCCGAAGGCGCCAGCCGCGACGGCGATGAAGCCGTTGACCGCTGCTGCAATGAGCCACTTGGGATCCATGTCTTTGCGCCTCGATCCGCGTCGTGCCGCGAAGGGTAATGGCGTGCGTGTCAAAGGTCCACAAAAGGCGGATTCCGGGGGCCGCCGACCTCAATCGACGGTCGGGCGTGTCCGATAAGCGGGGCGGAGTCTCCGCGCGCCCTTTCGGCACGCGGG
>SBAX01000209.1 GCA_005240095.1 Phycisphaera mikurensis | reverse complement strand
GTTCCTGGGCTGCGCGGGGGAAGGAATCCTGCCATGAGCCTTGCATGGAAGCAGGTGAAGGTCTATCTTCGTCTTCTGCTCGTTGTGACCGTTGCCGCGGCGGTGGGCCTGGTCCTCTTCAAGAATCGAGCGAATGAGGTTCCCGTTTGGTTCTTCGGCTTGACGGACCCGGCGAAGAAGCTGAACGTCGTCTGGCTGATGCTGCTCACCGCGCTGGCCACGATCACGACGTGGCGGGCGCTGGCGTTTGCTCGCGGACTGTGGAAGGACCTTCGCGAACTACATCGGCTGGAAGAGACCAAGGAATTGGAGCGGCGTCAGGAGCTGCGTACGGCGGAGCTGGAGCTCCGTGAGCGGCAACTGGCGGAGAAGCTCAAGGAAGCCGCCGGCGACGGCGACTCGGTGAGTCCCAGGGAGTAAAGACGGCTGGAGGCCGTCGCGAGAGCAAGGAGATGCACATGACCCGGTTTGCGATGTCACTCATGCCCCTGTGTTTCTGCGCGGTGATAGCGGCGGGATGCGCCACGACCCCCAAGGCGGATGTGGCGGCGCTGGAGGACCGCAATCGAAATCTGAGCGCCCAACTCAACAAGGCCCGCGCCGATTTGGATGCCGAGCGCCGGGCTCGGGCGGAGATGGATCAACGACTGGCCAGCGCGATCCGCGACGTGGACGATCTTCGCGGGCAGCTTTCGGCGCGGCCGGTGGAGCCGGCGCCGGCCGGCTGGACCGCCGTGCCCGGCGGGGGCATGATCGCTATTGAAGAGAACATCCTGTTCCAGCCGGGAAAGGTGACGCTACGTGACGAAGCCCGCAAGACGCTCGACGGCATCGTCAGCACGCTGGAAGGCGAATACGCCCGCAAGGACATCATGGTCTTTGGGCACACCGACGACCAGCCGATCAAGAAGAGCGGCTGGGACGACAACTGGCAACTGAGCACCGAGCGGGCCCTGGCCGTGGTCCGCTATCTGCGTGAGCACGGTGTCTCTCCCGACCGTCTGGTTGCCGCAGGGGTCGGTGAAAACCGCCCCCGCGTGCCGAACAACACCGAGGCCAATCGCCTTTCCAACCGCCGCGTGGAAATCTTCGCCATCGACGCCGCCCCGCGCACGGGACGAGGCAAGTAATCACCGCGCGAGCGATCGCCGCGGGCCGACAGACCTAACCCTCACCCCTGCCTCTCTCCCTGCGAGGGAGAGGGGTTAGCGAGAGCTTCCCGCGCGCGGCGGACGAACCGCAGAAACGCAAGCCGGTAGCCGCATGCGTGACAGAACTTGTCCTTCCGATGCTCGGGTCGTGAATCGGTTTGACCAGACGCATGTTCTGGTAACCGATGCGTGAGCCGGGCGGCAGGCCGAAGAAAGTGGGATCAAAGGAGCCAAAATCCACGTCGCATAAGTTGCAAAGGACAAGCCGCAAACCAGGGAACACTTCATAACACGTGTATTGATGCTGGCCTTCGCGGAAGTGCTCCAGTTCTGCAGGGTCGCCGCCGCACTCCTCACAGGGAGCTACATCCCGCACCTCGAGCGGTTCGCCGCACAGAGGACAACGTGTCTCGTTCATTCTTAGCCCCCATCAAGAACCACTGCCGCGAAACTTGCGAGAAAGACTCAGGATGGCTGGCAGGATCAGGAGGGTGGCGATGAAGCAGTTGGTGAGGCTCAGGGCCAGCAGCGCGCCGAGGCGGGCGTTGGCGGGGACCTGAGAGAAGATCATCACCCCGAAGCCCAGGCAGACGGCCAGAGTGTCCACGGAGATGGCTGAGCCGGTGGTGGACACGGCCTCGACGAGGGCTGCTCGGGGGGCGAGGCCTTGGGATCGCAGGAGGCGGTTGCGCTCCAGCAGGTGGATGGCGTAGTCCACGCCGATGCCGAGAGTCATCGCGGAGAACATGGAAGTGGCTACGCCCAAGGGGATGGAGGTCCAGCCCATGACCGCGAAGTTGAGCAACACCGCGAGGGAACTGGGCAGAATGCAGAGCAGGCCGAAGATCAGGGAGCGCCCCAGAATCGCGGTAACCAGGAAATCGCCCGCCAGTGAGCCGATGACGGAGGCTACCTGCGTGCTGACGATGGCGTCAATGAGCGTCTGGCTCACGGCCACGTCACCGGCGAAGGAAAGGGAGATGCCCTGCGGGCGCAGCTCTCGCGCTTCGTAATCGCGGATGTCCCTCATCAACCGCGCTGTATCTACGAAGTTCGCGTTCTTCATCAACATGGTGACGACCGCCTGGCCGTAGTTGTCATCCACGAGCTGGCGGCGCTTGTCGAGACCGCGGATGCGTTCATACTCGCCCCATAGCCACTCGATGCGCTCCACATTGTCGGGAATGACGCGATCGGCCTCCTTTCGACCGCGGCTTAGGTAGCTGACGGTGGCCACGTACTCGGCGGTGCCGAGCACGCCGCCGACGGCTTCGGCGCGATGCTGCTCCAGGAAGGCGTCGAACTCGGCGATCCTGCGGTTGGTTGCGGGCCTGAGCAACGGGGACGTGGTGATGTCATAGCGAATGACGGTGTCCTCTCTGACGCGCAGGGCGAAGGCGGGAGAGCCATGTCGCGGATCGCCGTGGACCACG
>SBAX01000039.1 GCA_005240095.1 Phycisphaera mikurensis | reverse complement strand
GGCGGCGGTGACGTTGATGCCGGGGCCGGGCCCGATGCGGCAGACCATGATCTGCGTCTTGAAATTGACCCCCACCACGCCGACGCCGTTGTCACCGATCGCGCCTACCGTGCCGGCCACATGGGTCCCGTGCCCGAAGGAGTCGTCCGGTATCCGGTCGTTCGACTGGAAGTCCCAGCCGACCAGGTCATCGATGCGGCCACTGCCGTCGGCATCGATGCCGTCGGCCCAGCCGCCGAAGCCGGCGCCGTCGTCCGGAGCGAGGATGTCGCTGCCGCTAATCTTGCCGTCGCCGTTGATGTCGGTGATGAGATATTCGCCCTGGTTGACCGGGTCGTTGAGGTCCCAGAAGGTAATCAGTCCGTCGAAATCCACGTCGGTGAAGTTGAAGTACCGGTCAGGGGGGATCTCGCCCTGGTTGACCCAGATGTTGAGGTAGAGATCGTCATGGTCCAGGTTGGCGCCCGTATCCATGACTGCCACAATCGTATTGGTCCCACCCATATAGGTGTCCCACGCGGCCGGGGCCTGGATGCGCTGCATGCCGTACAGGCTGCTCCAGCGGGGGTCGTTGGGGATGTATTCGACCTCGCCATAGTAGTTGGGCTCGGCGTAGACGACGAATGGGCTGGCCTGGAAGGCGGCCAGGGCGGCGGGCACACTGACGCCGGCCGGCAGGGTGACTTCCCGCAGGCCCGGCACCAGCCGGAACGACTGGCCCAGTCGGCTGCCCGGCAGGATGGTCTGACTGTCGGGAGTGGCCAGCTCGGGCCGGAACTGAACGAGAATGTGATTGGGGTCGTAGGGGACGGACGGATCGATCCGGAACGAGCCGAGATCGACCAGCCCCGCCGCCGACAGGAGGGAACGGTCTTCCAGTTGTTCCATGGTGAGACGAGAACGCAGCGTGTGGGCGTGCGGCCTGGCGAACCCGCGCCGGGGAAGGCGGGTTGTCTTCATCATCGATGCTCTCCTCAAAGAAGGCGTGATAAGGGGAATGAAGAAGAAACCGTCACAACGAACACCGGGAACGAGCTGCCGCCGGTGCCACGGCAACGTCCGGGGCCGTCAGGTGGGCAGGAGATGAGCGGCCGGCTCGTGGCGAGCATGATACAGGGTGGGGGTCTCGCCGTTAGAAAAACGCTGTCCTTCGTTTGGACCATCCCAACGCAGACGTGGCGTGTGGACGAAGGACGTTCATTAGGTTGTAATCGGAAAGGGTGGCAAAGTCAAGAAAAATAGGCGAGCCCGGCAAGCGCGCAGCGCACAGGCGATCAGGCATTGCACCCCAACCCGACGCGCCAGCGGGGGCGGGGTTGCTGCCCTCGCTGGCGCGTCGGCCTGGGGTGCCGACTGGGGCCGCAGCACGGCATTCCGAGTATGATGTCTCTCCAGCGGCCCCGACGGTTGAGCCGTGGGGTCGTTTGGTTGTCCAAGGTGACTGGGGGCGAAAACGTGGAGCGGTCATGGCAAAGCGTTGCTTCGTGATCAGTCCGATCGGGGATGAGGGCTCGGCGATCCGCGAGCACGCCGATGACGTGTTCGAGTTCATCATCCAGCCGGCCATGGAAGAACTCGGCCTCCTCGCCTACCGGGCGGATCACAGTCAGCAGCTGGGCCGGATTACCGACCATATGTTCCGGTCCATCCTGGAGGATGACCTGTGTATCGCCGTCCTCACGTCCTACAACCCCAATGTGTTCTATGAGCTGGCCATTGCCCAGAGCGCCGCTCGGCCGGTGATCATCCTCATTGAGAAGGGGCAGAGCATCCCCTTCGACATTCGCGACCTCCGCGCGGTCGAGTACGACCTGAAGCCGCGTCCGCTGCGGGACAAGGTTTACGTCAAACAGATCATCGAGCTGGTTCGCAAGCTGGAGGCCGCGAACTGGACCGTGAGTGTTCCCTTCGGTCAAAACCTTTCCCCGCTCGGAGCCCGGCGGGGGCACTTCAACCTCTACGAGAAGGAAGAGAACTACGGGACGAGCGAGCGGTGGCTGGAGCTGCTGAACAACTCGGTCACTTCGTTTGATCTCGCGGGAATCTCACACCGCTGGTGGACCAAGAACTTCCTCCGTTCCGTCTTTGTGCGGAAAGCCGAACAGGGTTGCCAGATTCGTATTCTCCTCATGCATCCGGACAACCCCGCGCTTCCGCAGTTCATCAATAACCGCGTGGCCATCGGCGGCTACGAGCAGGTAGCGGCGCAAATCAAATCGGTCTTCACGTTCTTCACGGACCTCTCTGCGGAGCAGTCCAATATCCAAATCCGGCAGATCCGGCGGGGCTGCATCCACCAGCAGCTGACCAAGAATGACGACTGGATGTTGCTGGTGCCCCTGCTGTACTCGAACTCCCCGTCTCATTGCCCCCTCATGGAGTGTTCCAGGCAGTCGGTCTTCTACAAGATCATGCAGGAGGAGTTTGAGCACCTTTGGGTCTTGAATGCGGAGGGAGAAGGCATTCCAGGCATTGCCCTGCCCAATTCCGCGCTTCAACCAGCCGCGGCGGCTGTTCTTGCTCCGCACAAGATGCCGGCGCCGCCGGCGCCCGCTACATGAGAGAGGCATCATGGCCGCACGATATCACCCCCGGCGCTCCTTGGTTCCGCGTCTCGAGGCCCTGGAGACCCGCACCCTCCTGTCCGTCTGCCTGGTGGACCGGCTGACCGACTTTGGCGAGGGCAAGGACTTCGTCGGCGACCTGCGCTACTGCCTCGAGCAGGCCCAGGACAAGGACCGCATCCAGTTCGCGGTCGAGGGTGTGATCAATCTGACCCAGGCCCTGCCGGAGGTGACCCGGAGCATTACCATCGAGGGGCCGGGGGCGGACCTGCTGGCCGTGCGGCGCAGCAGCGGTGGCCTGTATCGGATTTTCACGGTGTCCTTCAGCGCCGAGGTTGCGATTTCCGGTCTGACGGTGGCCCTCGGTCGGTCCGTCGAGGGGGGCGGCATCTACAACGTCGGGGTGCTGACGCTTGAGCGCGTCGTCATCGGTGGGAACGAGGCCGTCGATCCCTTCTTCGGGATTGGTCGGGGCGGCGGCCTGTTCAACGCCGGCTTCCTGACCCTTCGGGACAGCACCGTGATCGCGAACACCGCGGCAGGTGTCGGCGGCCTGGGCGGCGGCATCGCCAATACAGGCACGATGGACATCCTCAACAGTACGCTGGAGCGGAACCAGGCGTTGGGCGGCATCGCCGGAGGGGGCGGGGCGATTGGCAACGAGGGGACGCTGACCCTCCGCAACAGCACCCTGTCGGGCAACCGGACCACGGGCGGTCAGAAAAGCATCGGCGGCGGG
>SBAX01000428.1 GCA_005240095.1 Phycisphaera mikurensis | reverse complement strand
GCCCAAGCGCGGACCGGCCGAGCACGTCTTCACGCAGAGACCTCCGCTGCACGCCCCGTCGTTGGCGCAGGTCACGGCGTTGCAGGTCACCGTGGACGGACACGGACACGGACCGCTGAAGGGATAGGCCGCCAGCTTGACGTTGCTGACGATGGCCTGGATGTCCAGGGCGTCCACGTCCTTGTGGAGATTGGGCAGGTTCGGCTGCACCTGGGCTTCCACGTGCTTGGGGGCGCCGAGCAGTTTCTTGAAGTTGTTCACCGCGCCCACGATGTCGATGGCGTTGGGCTGGCCGGATGCAACCGGAGCATAGGGGGATGCAATGTCGCCCGCCCGGCGGGTGGAAATGGCCACGGGATCGGAGACGGCCGTGCAGGTGTCCTCCATTCCCTTGCAGCTGGCCGCGAATACTTCCACGTCATAGGTGGAGCTGGGAATGATCTCTGCCCCGATGACGTGGATCAGGCCTTCGCCGCTCCAGTCGTGGTAGTAGGGCGAACACTGCAGGCGCGCCGCCCGGTAATTGCCATTGGCGGGAAGCTCCTGGGCTTCCAGATAGGTGAACGGCGGGCCCACCCAGCGCGCGCAGGCGTTCATCTCTCCACTGGCCGTGCAGGAGGCGCTTTCGTAGGCGCTGAAGTCCGGCGGCGGGCAGCAGTTATTGTTCGGCGGGACGGGGTTCTGCAGATCGAGCATCGTGACCCGTAGCGCCACGCCGGAGCCTGCTGCGACTGGTGCCGGTAAGACGGAGAACGAGACCGCTCGTGTCCTGGGCCCCAGCGGGTCCAGGGTGATGGGAATGGGCGCCGCCTCGTGGATGGTCAGTCGCTGCCCTACGGCCACGTCTTCGAGATCGTGGACCAGATGGCTGCCGGCCGATCCCGGCCAGACGATCCGAACATCCACGGCCGCATGCCCGATCAACCCAAAGTGCGGATCCAGCGGATTCTGCGAGGAGAACCCTCCATGCGCCGCCACCTCCCGGTACCCAAGCAGGAACAGAGGGTCACCGAGGTGTCCCTGCTCGTATACCGAGACCTTGGCGCCCACCGCATCACGGTTCGAGTGCCCCGCGCCATGGTCATAGAAGTGGCCTATGAGATGAAGGGTCAACGATTCTGAGTTGTCCAGGTTGTTGATGTACAGGTAGTTCTGCTGCGGGCTATGTTCATTGCCGGCGGCCAGGTCAATGTCGCCGTCGCCGTCGAAGTCCGCCCAGGCCATGCCGTCCGTGCTGCCCAGGCCGAACTCAGCCTGTTCTATGAACGTCCCGTCGCCGTTGTTGACGTACAGATAGTTCTGATCGGCGGACGCGAAATCTCCGTTGCCGGCGGCGAGGTCGAGGTCGCCATCGTTGTCATAGTCCCCCCAGGAGATCGAGTTCGTGTCGCGTAGTCCGAACTGGAGCTGCTGCGTAAACGTTCCGTCGCCGTTGTTCACGTACAGATAGCTGTCGGACTTCTCCCAGTTGGCTACGGCCAGGTCGAGGTCCGCGTCGTTATCGTAGTCTCCCCAGACCACCGAAGCAGTGTCGCCAATCCCGAACTCCGCCCGCTCCGTAAACGTGCCGTCCCCGTTGTTGACGTACAGGAAGTTCTGCTGCAGAGAGTTGAAGCCGCCGTTGCCTACGGCCAGATCGGGATCGCCGTCGTTGTCGAAATCTCCCCAGACTACGGTGTCGGACTGGTTGATCCCGAACTCATCGCGTTGCGTGAATGTGCCGTTGCCGTTGTTGACGTAGAGGCGGTTCTGGGCATTGGTCCCCAGAATTCCGCGGCCGACCGCCAGGTCGAGATCGCCATCCAAATCGAAATCCGCCCAGGCCACGGCGGGCGCCGGGCCGGCGCCGAAGTGCGCCTGGCCGGTGAACGTTCCATCGCCGTTGTTCACGTAGAGCTGGTTTTGTTGATTCCCGCTATTGGACACGGCCATGTCCGGATCGCCGTCGTTGTCGTAGTCGCCCCAGCACAGGGCGAAGGTAGCGAACTGCCCGAACTGGCTCGAGCCGGTGAACGTGCCGTCGCCGTTGTTGCGGAATAGCTGGCTGCCGGTGTCGCCCAGGCCCTGCTGCTGGTTGCCGACCGCGAGGTCCATATCCCCGTCGCCGTCGTAATCGCCACAGGCGACGCTGAGGGTGAAGCGATTGCCGAACTCCAGACGCTCGGTGAAGGCGGGTCCGGCCGCCACGGTGGCGTCCTCGGCCCGCACTCCTGGCGTCCCCAAAACGACCCCCAAGCAGCCTACTAGCGACCCCAAAGCGACCCTGAAGCACCCACGCATGACACCCTCCTCAGCGCGCCGGACGCGCAGCAGATTCCCGAAGCCTTGCCAGGTTGGTGGGCCTTGAGGGCGCAGCATGGCGGGGAATCGACGGCGTCGTCCATGGCGGCCCACAAAGTCCCTACAGGCGGACATGACGCCCCTGTCGATCCAACTGTGTCCAGGTTGACTAACAAGAAAACGCGACGGCGCGCTCCGCGGATTTCCAGGCCGGGGCGAACAACTGCCGGCGGAGTTAGAGCTCTCCGGTGTCTTTGGCGAACCCCATGGCAAGGTCTTCTCCAAACCACACCCAAATAACGCGCGGGGTGAGCGCTTGCGCTGGTGAGGAGAGTAAGCACCGGCTTACGGAAGGGACGAAGGGGGACGATGAAAGGGGAGCGACGAAGCGACGAAGCGACGGAGCGACGAAGGGAATCAGGGGATCGAGGGAGCGATGAAACTGGGCCCTGGGAAGCGGAACTTTCAGAACAGAAAGCGATCAGGCCGACCTTGAGGGAGCGAGCGGATTGTCGATTGTCGATTGATCCGAGTCGCGACCGGCAGGGAGCGAGATCAAGGACTGCTCGGACTGCGCCCTAGGGCGACGAGCCTGGCCCGTTCGACTGGCTTCGTAATTCCGCCACGGTGTCCTTGAGCTCGTCGAACTGCTCCGCCCACTCGGACCAGCCGTCACGCTCCCACCAGAAGCGGTCGATGCGCCAGGACTCACGCAACCAGGTTCGCGCCTTGTCCGGCTTGCCGCGATTGATCCAGTAGGTGAACGTGTTCTCAAAGAGGGATTCAGCCTCGGGACGTGGGCGAAGAGCGACGGCGCGATCCATCATCGCGTCAGCCCTGTCCAGCTCTCCGCGTTTGAAGTAGATCAAGGCCAGCCCGACGCACGCGGTTGGCCCATTGGGATTCTCCTTCAGGACACGGGAGAACGTCTGCTGCGCCTTGTCGAGGCGCTCCTTGTGAAGCAGGGCAATGGCAGCATCGATGGCAATATCGTCACGACGCGTAAGATCCGCGAGGGCCTCAAGCTTATCCAACCTACCTGCCTTGCGATACAAACGACCCAGCATGTACTCGGCATCTTCAGGATTATCCTTGTTCGCTTCGAAGGTATGGTGTATCGCCTCATCCCACTGCTCAAGCGTCTCATAAGCCTTGGCGAGATCGCTGTCCGGCGAATAGCAGCGACCCGGCTCCTGCTGCAGCAGCGTGTCGATCACTTGCCGCGCGAGCGCCTGGGCTTCGGCAATCTTTCCCCGATAACTGAGGTCTTCCATTGTTTGCATGAGTTGGAAGGCGCAGACATCCTCTTGCGACCCAGTCGGCGGCGAAGAAGGTGTCGAACCAGCACCGCGAAGCGGGGGGATGTCTACGATGCCCAGCTTCCGCAACCCCGAGTCCGCGGCCATGTACAATTGGGCCTCCAGCGTTTCGGCCGATGGTTGTTTGTCGCCTGGCAAAGTGACTGAAACCGTCACACCTTTCACGTATCGCCGCAGCAGCGCGGCGTGCGCGGGGTCGTCCGTCTTGGCCAGCGTCCGCATGGCGCCTTGAAGGGCCTCGACGTCACGATCCGTTATCTGTTGCTCCAGCCCTCGCTCCAGAAGTTTGACGCAGAACGGCACGACAGCCTCCGAGTTGTCGCTCATGTTGAGCGCACGGGCCGAAAACCCACGCACTGATGCGTCCTCGTGATGCAGCCATTTTTCGAAGAGCTCGTGGTGCTCCAGCAGCCATTCAACCGGGGCCCTCTGGACCCACTGGGTTATCTCCATGGCGCTGATTTGGTCCAACAGACCGAGGGCCCAATCGGAGGCCTGTCGCGGATGTTGAGTGTAGAGGGCCATGCGGATGAGCAGGCGCTGATCCGAATCGGTCGATGCGTCGTGAGCCTTAACCAGGGACTCGAACGTGGCCGTTCCCTGGCGCAACATGAGCTCCGTAATGGTGCTGGGGGTGAGTCTGGTTGTCGGCACGGCCTCGACGCGCGTCTTGAGGCTCATGAAAGCGTCGAACAATGCCTGTTCCTGCGGATCCGGCTCGAAGCGCGGAAGCAGGTCGCACAGCTTGGACCGGTTCCGGTTCTTCTCCTCCTTGGCCCAATAGGGAATCGGATCGTATTGCTGGAGAATACGGCGGATTTCCGGGCCCAAGTCGGGTGCTTCAGCGAACTGAGCCTCAAGAAAGCCGATCAAGCCTATCGGATTATGGACCGGAGGGTACGTTGCGATCAGCGTCGCAGGGAGTTCGTCAAGGGCGGTACCCTTGAGGACTTCCAGGGCATGTTGCATCATGGGAATCAGTGAATGGTCCCCCAAGGCGTGCCAGGCGCGGAGGTTCAGCTCGATCTCCTCCGGAGTCTTCTCCGCGAATCGTTTTCTCAAACACGCGCGAATCGCAGGCTCGACGGCTTCCGTGGCCTGCGAGCGGTGGGACCTGCAGTCATACCCCAGGAAAGCCGCGCCAACGCGGGTGGGCGCAATGAACGTAAACACACGTCCCTCATGAACAACAAGCGGCGTGAAGCCCCCGCTGATTTGTGGATCGAATGTCCAGCGTGGAGCGCCGGTGACGGCGTCGAGACAGTGGATGTAATTCCACGAACACTCCATTCCACATGGGTTGGCGATGACCACATACGTTTTGTCACCATGTTCTCGCGCCGATGAGCTGCCTTGCAGCCGTGGCAGCGGCTGGCGCCAAAGCAGGCGTCCCGACTCCGGTTCCAAGGCGCGAAGGCCCCCCGGCTCGGACACATAGATGCGGTCGGTGACGCTGCTGATCCCCAGGAGCTTCTCGACATCGTGGAGCGCCCACAGCGTCTTGCCGCTGTTGGCATCGACTGCGATAACGGCTGGCCCGCTCATCCCTGTGTAGCCGGCATACTCAGGCCCGTACACGATGACGTCACCGCGTACCGTCAACCGGCGGAAATACGTGTCCGTCGGGATCACCCGCTCGACATCGGGTCCGTTGCCCTTGAGGACTGTGATCGCGCGAGCGCCCGCCACTACGCGATTGCCTGCCTTCGTTGTCGCGTGAGACCCCGACCGCACGAGCGGATCGTCGTTCAATTCCTCCGGGCCCGAGAGCACGCGGCCGGTAGCCGGATCCAAAGCCATGATGATGCTACTTGCGACTGCGCCCGCGCCGTACTTGTGCCGGCAGAGGAGCAAGCGGCCCTCGTGCATTCCGATCGTGTAGTAGTCAGCAACGTCGGGAAAAAACTCCCACAGCGGTGTCCCCGTGGCCTCGTCGAGGCAGACAACTCCCCACCGCGGCGGGGCTGCCGATGATGTCCGTCGCCGGGGCGACTTTCGCACAGAGAGCGGCAAGACAGGCAGACATGAGCCATTGAAGGGTTCGCATCGGGCGGCTCCTGTGTAGATTACCAGACAAGAAGCATTGCCCATTGTACAGCGGATCGCCCTGCAGGTGGCAAGAAACCCATTGTCGGCGCGGCCTGGAGCGGGGGTGGGCGCGAATCAGACGCTGGTCTGGTCGAGGGCGTTTTCGATGGCCCGGCGGACCTTGGCGTGGACTTCTTCGGGCTTGGCGATGGACTGCCAGGCGTGGGGAGGATGTGCCGGGTCGTCGGTGACGAAGATGATGCTACCCAGACCGGTTGCCTTCTCAGCCATCGTGGGGCGAAGGTAAGTATTACGAATCTGCACCAGCGGGCAGGCGCGGATGACCGGGGCGCGCACGCCGTGCACGTCGATGATCCGCCGGTTGGTCAGCAGATACCAGGTTGTGGTCCAGCGAACGATGGCCATGGCCAGACGGGCGGCGCCGATGAGCAGGACAAGTTGAGCACTGGTGGTCAGAGACAGCCCTGGAATGGGCCGGCCGACGGTGATCATGGCCACGGCGAACACGACGGCGGCCGCAATCCACGCCGCGGACTCAAAGGCCGGTCGCCACATCGAAGGCTTGATCGCCAGGATGACGATCTCCCCTCCGTCGACGACGCCGCCGGGCAACGCACCCCAGCGGGCGGTGACCTCCGAGACGCTGGAGGGGGCCTCGGACATGGTGGCCCCGAAGGAGGTCGGCAGCAGACTCGGTCGTGTGATGGTCAGGCTCATGGACTCGACTCGGTCGCGGATCGGCACATAGGAAGCCTACCGCCGCTTAGGTGCCTCTTCAAACACAATCGGCCCGAGGCTGCGACGTCTTGATCGCCTTCACTCTCGGCAGTCCCGAGCCCTCACCCTAACCCTGTCCCGAGGCGAGAGGGGAACGGCTCGGCAGGAGCCTCGCCCTCCCCGGCCTTGGCCCTCCGACTGCACGGCGCTGTATTATCGACCGTTCGCAGGTACGGGTTGTGTCCCTCCTACGGCCCCCTCGGGGTCGGGTGAGGATAGCCCGGAATCGAGGGGCCGGCGGTGCGACAGGCGGGAGGGCGAGCCTCCTGGCG
>SBAX01000343.1 GCA_005240095.1 Phycisphaera mikurensis | reverse complement strand
GGGGCTGCGGAGGCGGGTGCGGAGGCTGTGGCGGATGACCCTTGTGGGCGTTGGCTATCGGCACGAACTCGCAGCGTGGATTGACTCCCGCCCCGCGGAGGTCGACTGCCTGGAGATCACTGCCGAGCACTTCTATGAGGGTGGACTGGAGCGGATCAAGGCGATGCGACACTGGTGTCCGCTGTTCGTGCACGGCCTGGAGCTTTCGCTGGGTACGCCCGGTCCGCTCGACAAGCAAGCCCTGCGACGATTCGCAACCGTCGTGGAGGCCGCTGCCCCATTATGGATCTCCGAGCACGTGGCCTTTACTCGCACGGGCGAGGTCGATCTGGGCCACCTCAATCCGCTGTTTCCGACTGAGGAATCCCTCGCCGTGCTCGTGTCGCACGCCCGGGAACTTGCCGACTACTGCGCCCGGCCGCTGATTCTGGAGAACATCACCTCGCACCTTCGGCTTGACGGTGACTTGAGCGAGACCGAGTTCCTCAACCGGCTTTGCCGCGAGGCGGATTGCGGGCTCCTGCTGGACGTCACCAACCTCTACATCAACAGCCGCAATCACGGGTTCGATCCACTGTCCTGGCTGCATGAGCTGGACCCGGCGCGGGTCGTCCAGCTTCATCTGGTGGGATACTCCAAAGAGAACGGGCGTCCGGTGGACAATCATGCCGAGCCGATCCAGGCCGAACTTTTCGAACTGCTTGGTGAAGTCCTTGCGTATGCGTCGGTGCGTGCTGTGATCATCGAGCGGGATCAGCACTTTCCCGCTGCGTCGGCATTGGCCGGCGAGCTGAGAAGAATCCGTGGGTGCGCTCATGTCCATTGACGCCACAACCGCTCTGGCCGGCCTGCTCCGCGATCCGGATCTGCGGCGGCGTTTTTGCGCCAACCGACAAGCGACGCTTCGCAGCATGGGCGTGCGTGAGGATCTCCATTCCAGCTTCGAATTCCTGGATGCGCAGGCCCTGGAGCAGCAGGCAAAGACTCTGGTAGCGAAGCGTTTTCGGGCCGTGGAGCAGTTGCTGCCGCGGACGATGCGCGCCTTGGGCGCCGACGCCCTGCCGGAATTCGAGCGATTTGCCCGGGAGTTCTGGCCCGAAGGACACTTGCGGCATGTGGTCGATGCGGCGTCGTTCTTCCGACATCTTCGCGGTCGGCGGGCGACGGGCGTCTACTGTGCCGAAGCGCACTTGGTCAGCTTTGTTGCAGACGGGCGCCGGGTTGCGCTGCGTTGGGCGCCCCGCACCTACGTTGGCGGGCGTCCGCGAAACACGGTCCAATTGCTGTACCGCCGTAGCGGCCGGGTCAGACAGGTTTTCCTCTATCTGGGCTTGAGATGAGCGGAGTGAAGCACGGCGCGATGGCGGCCGACCGCCCGGTAACTTCAGGTCGGACGCTGGTGTTTCGCGATCTTGGGGAAGTGTTGCCTGAGGTTCGCCGATTGTTAAGCGGGCATCGGGTGGTGCGGAACTGGACGCTGGCGCAAGTTTGCCGGCATCTGGCCGACACCATCCACGCCTCCATGGATGGGTTCGACCTGCGGCGGCATCGGATCAAGCGCTGGTTCTTCCGCAGGCCGCTGCTGGCGTACACGTACCGCTTCGGGATCCCGTGGGGGTATACGGTGGATCCGCGGCTGACGCCGCCGATAGCCGTGGACCTGGAAACGGCGGTACGCGATCTCGAAGCGGCGATCGCCCGGTATCAGGCGCACAAGGGTCCGCTGCACGCGCACCCCTTGTTCGGGCGACTGTCGCGGAAGGGCTGGGACCGGCTGCACTGTTTTCATTGTGCGCACCACCTGCGGTTCGTGGTGCCCGCGGAGCCCTGAACTCGTCACAAGAACGTATCAGAACCGCAGTGGGATGCCCGCAGAGCCGCGGCTCGCCGGTCCGCCTAAGGCGGATCGCCCTCCCGTTGGGAACGGTCACGGGCCTGCATCGCAGAGCCATTGGCTGACAGCGGGGTCGCACTCGCTATAATGCTGGAGAAAGTTACTCGCGGAGATGAGGCGATGAATCGACTGAACGTTCGTTGGATAATCGGTAGTGCGGCCTGCGCCCTGGCGCTGATTTGCATGGTGACGCCGCTTACGGTCCAGGCCCAGGCAGGCAAGTCGGCTCGGGCCAAGCAGCCCGCGGCGTCGCGCACGCCCGCCACGGCGGAGCGTCCGCCGCGCGAAGTCACGCTCACCGGCCGGGTGGTCAGCGTCCATGCGTACATGACCGGTCAGGCCGACGATGAGGCCACCAAGACCATCAGCGACGGGCTCCGCGCCGGCGGGACCGCGGCGCTGGAAACGCCCACCGGACTGATCGTGCTGGGCCAGGGCAACACCGGCGGCATGCGCGTCCTGCTGCCGCTGGCCAATGAGCAGGTCGAGGCCCACGGACGACTGTATGAAAAAGCCGGCGTGAAGTTCCTCGACTTCGACACCGTCCAGGCTGCCGCTCAACCCGAAGAAGAAGCGGAAGAGGAAGCCGCTCCCGAAGAGGAAGAGGAAGAAGAATCGCCGGACGAAGAATAGGCGACGGTCATGGAGCCATGCGTGGGCGAAATCCGAGTGAAGGTTCGGCTGACCAATGCCATGGACGAGGCGCTCGCGCGCCGGGGGCGTCTTGAGGATCAAGCCGTGCGCACCTATGAGGCCGAGGCACTGGTCGACACAGGCGCGGTGCGATCAGTCATTCCGGTACACGTGCTTGAACAACTCGGCGTCGAGGAGCGCGGCCAGCGGGTCGCGGAGTACGCCGACGGACGCAAGGACAGTGTCGGCGTCACGGAGCCGATCATCTTTGAAGTCCTCGGACGTGACACTCTCGAGGAAGCGCTGGTCCTTGGCGATGAGGTGCTCATCGGACAAACCGTGCTCGAGAAGCTCGACCTCTTCGCCGACTGCCAGGGCCGCCGCCTGATTCCCAACCCGGCGCATCCCGACCAGCCCGTCACCAAAGTGAAGTAAGCACCGAAGACCTTAGTCTCACCCATCACTGGCCACCGGCCACTGTTCACCTTGCGCTGCGAAGCGGTGCTGCCTTTCGACCATGTCGCGGTAGAGGCCGTCACTCCCCATCAGTTCCGCATGCGTGCCCAGTTCGACGATGCGCCCCTGATCCAGCACCACGATGATGTCCGCGTGGGTCACGGTGCTGAGGCGATGGGCGATGACGAAGGTCGTCCGCGTGGCGAAGAGGTCCACGAGCGAGGCCTGGATGAGCTGCTCGCTTTCCGTGTCCAGATTGCTGGTGGCCTCGTCGAGGATGAGGATCTCGGGGTCGGCCAGGATCGCCCGGGCGATGCTGATCCGCTGCCGCTGACCGCCGGAGAGCTTCACCCCCCGTTCGCCGATGAGCGTGTCGTACTTTTCCGGCAGGCGATCGATGAACTCGTGGGCGTTGGCACGCTGGGCGGCGTCCAGGATGGCCGCATCGGTGGCGCCGCGCCGCCCGTAGGCGATGTTCTCCCGCACCGTGCCGTCGAAGAGGAATGTTTCCTGCGGGACGATGGCCAGCTTGCTGCGGTAGCTCGCCAGGCGCAGGTCGCGCAAGTCCTTGCCGTTGACCCGGATCGCGCCCGCCGTGGGATCGTGGAAACGGGCGACGAGATCGGTGAGCGTAGTCTTGCCGCCGCCGCTGGGACCGACCAGCGCCACCGTGCTGCCCGCGGGTACGGTCAACTCGATGTTCTGCAGAACGGGCAACCCCGGACGATACTCGAAGCTCAGCCCCGCGAAGCGGATTTCGTCAATCGGCGTGGGACAATCGACCGCCCCAGCGACGTCGGGCTTTTCTTCCTTGCGCTCCAGAATGTCGAAAACCCGCTCCAACGCGGCCAGGGCCTGCTGCGTGGAGCTGTAGGAGTTCACGATCAGGGACACGGGATGCAGAAGCATGAGGGCGTACATCTGGAAGGCCACGATGTCGCCCACGGTGCCCCGCCCACGGATGACGAGGTAGCCGCCGAAGCCCACGATGGCCAGCGTGGTGGCGGGAATCAGCAGGCCCCATCCGGCGTTGACCACCAGTTGCAATCGCTCGGCGAGGAGGTTCTTGCGGATAATGGTATGGTGGGCGACGGCGTAGTCGCGCTCTTCGCGGCGCTCGCGGCGGAAGGCGCGGACCACGCGGATGCCCCCGAAGGTCTCGGTGACGCGGGCGTCGATGTTCTCGCGCTGCTCGGCCATGGTGCGGTAGATAGGCCGCACCCGCTGAATGTACAGCAGGTTGATGAGCACGATGGGCGGGATCATCAGCCCCGCGATCAGGGCCATCTGCCAGCTCAGCAGGATCAGCACCGCCACGGTCAGCAGCACGCGAATGATGGCCACGCCCGGGGTGATCACCGCCATCTGCACCATGCCCGTGACCTTGTCGGTGTCCTGCGAGAGGCGGGAGACGATGCCGCCGGACTTCAG
>SBAX01000154.1 GCA_005240095.1 Phycisphaera mikurensis | reverse complement strand
GGGGTGAGGGCGGGGCGGCCGACGGTGCTGGCTGAAGCGGCGCACAGTTCCGCGCCAATCACTTGGGCCACGTGCTCCGCGACCCGCGCATGCCCGGCGTCGTTGAGATGCGTGGCATCGATAAAGCACTCATCCCCGCGCGGAATCAGCCGATCAAGATCGACGAGGAGGGCCGGTTTCGACACGGCTACTTCGCGGATCGCTTCGTTGTAGCGATCAAACGCGTCATTGAGTCCCGCCAGCGACAGCGCCGGATTGTTCATGAGCGCCGTTCCGGCCAGACTGTATTGATCACCCGCTCCGCCGAACGATCGCGGCATGGTGCACAGCACCGGTCGCCAGCCGCGAGCCACGCACCGGTCCATCAGGCGTGTCAGCGTCGCCGCGTACTCCGCAATGCCCCGCTCATCGAGACGATCGTGCCTGCGCGCAGGAATCCACCTCGCCAGGAAGGGCGCGGCGTTCTGGCGGAGGAGGTTGACCAGCAGGGAGTGCTCTTCCAGCAGTTTGCCCAGCGAGACTTCGTCCGTCGCGCGCCGTGGCGAGAACTGTCGCCGGCTGTGCGCCGCGATGTCCGTTGCAGTCTGGAGCACAACCACGATGTCCGGTTCGAACGGGGCGATGTCACGTTCCAGCCGCTCGGCGCTCATCGCCAGGGTGTAGCCCGGCACGGCCCCGTTGATGGTCTCGAAGTGACATGCGGATGGCACCTCGCGCAGACGCTCCGCCAGCCGCGCCACCCATACCGAGTCGTCATCGGCCGCCTCCATCCCGAAGGTCGTCGAGTCGCCGATCGCCGCAATACGCACCGTTCCAGCGGGCTTGAATGCGGCGAGGTCTGGCCCGCGGAACCCGGCACGATTGATGCTCACGCTGCGTGTGGCTCCGGCGAGCACCGCCCCCGGCCGGGGGCGCCGTCCGAGCGCGCTATCCTCCTCATACAAGTCCGCCACGGGTCCGGCGGTGCCATGCCGGTACCACGCCCGCACGCGGAGGGCGATCTCCCCGCCCACGAGCAACGCCGCACACCATGCCAGCGTCGCCACCGTGCGCCGCGGTCTCAGCGCACGGCGACATGCGACCTCCCTCTCCGCGCAAAGCAAGCCCGGTTCGCTGATCGCGATGGTCACGCCTGAGTTATCGGCTGTTGTCGGGAGCGCCTTTTTTCCAGCCTGCCTATCCTGCCATGGGCCTGCGAGCGCGGTTGGGATCATGGCGGGGATCGATACACTTGTGCCGCCATGCTGCGAATTGGACGCTTCGAGGTCTATTCCGTCGTCACGGGCACCTTCCGCCTCGACGGCGGAGCCATGTTCGGCGTGGTACCGAAAGTTCTCTGGGGCAACGCCACAGACTTCGATGAGCAGAACCGCATCTACCTCGCTACCCGCACGCTCCTGGTCTTGGATCGCCAAGCTAAGCGTGTAATCCTTGCAGATACAGGCTGCGGTACGAAATGGACACCCGAGAAGGCCGAGCGCTTCGCCATCCGGCACGACCGCGAGGCCATCCCCCGCGCGCTGGCCGCTATCGGGCTGTGCATCGAAGACGTCACCGACGTGGTCGTCACGCATTTGCACTTCGACCACAATGGGGGCCTCACCAAATGGTTCGATGATCCCGGCGGTCGAACCGTACTATGCTTTCCACGTGCCCGGCACTGGATCCATCGCAGGCACTGGGAGCACGCCCACAAGCCCAGCGTCAAGGACCGCGCCTCGTTCCTGCCCGAAGACTTCGCCGGTCTTGAGGAGGCGGGCGTATTGGCATTCGTCGAAGGGGATCAGCCGGCCCCCGCGATTGCCGGCATCGAGTGGTTCGTTTCCCAAGGCCACACCGTCTATCACTTGCATCCCGTCGTCGCCGACGGCGGGGAGCATTTGATCTTCGTGGGGGACCTCGTGCCGACCGTCGCACACCTGCGCCTCGGCTGGGTCATGGCCTACGACTTGTTCCCCCTGACCACCATCGCGGAGAAGGAGGTCATCTTTCGCAACGCCATCGAACACGGCTGGCGACTGGCCTTCGCCCACGATACCAAGGTTGGCGGGGTTGCGCTCGGCGGCACGGTAGAGCGTCCCATTGTGACGCAAACCCTGGACCTGTAGTTGCGACGCCAGCTCGGTGGCACCGCCACACAAGAGGAGGGTTGCGGCCAGAACGCGACGCGGGCGCAGCACACTGGTTCGGCGACCGAAGGTAATGGTTCGCGGGCTCGATCGTGCGAGCCTCTCCACCCCCCGCTTGAGCCCGATAACACTGCCGAATACCAACCTTGAGGGGACCGAATCTCAAGTAGCTTGGCAAACCGGCCAGGACGGCTGGCTGGCATCCACGCGGGCTTCCGATAAACTGTAGGTTTGCGCGGGCCCTGGCGCGGGGTCGGCGAGGTTATTGGTCTTGTCCCGCTTTTCTCCGGCGGGATTCGCCCGGCTTTTCCGCGGCCGGGCTTTTTGGAAGCAAGAATCAGGCAGTGCGAACGGTTCTCTTCTGGTTTGTCCTGGGCGCCTTCTACACGGCCACCGCCGCCCTGGCCGTCTATGGGGTGCATCTCTACGCCCTGCTCTACCTGTTTGTCCGCCGGGCGAAGGCCGTCCGGAGTCGACAGCGCCAGAGTCTGGAAGCGGCGATCAACGATCAACGTCCCGACGATCAATGGCCTGTCGTCACCACGCAGATCCCCATCTACAACGAGCGCGATGTCGTCGAGCGTCTGCTGGAGGCAGTGGCCGCTATGGACTATCCTCGCGACCGCCACGAGATCCAGGTTCTCGACGACAGCGACGACGCAACCTGCGAGGTCGTTGACGACGTAGCCGCCCGGCTTCGGCTCCGCGGGAGCGATGTCCAAGTCGTTCGCCGCGGCACGCGAAGCGGCTATAAAGCGGGTGCTCTGGCGCATGGTCTTTCGATTGCCCGCGGCGAGTACGCCGCCGTCTTCGATGCGGATTTCGTTCCTCCCGCAAGCTTCCTGAAACAAGCCATTGTGCTGATGGAAGGGCGCAAGGACTTGGCGTGTCTTCAGGGGCGTTGGGCGCACCTGAATCGCCATGAATCCTGGCTCACCGAGGCCCAGGCGCTGGGCATCGACGGACATTTCGCCATCGAGCAGGGGGCACGGGCCTGGAACGGCCTGATGATGAACTTCAATGGCACCGGCGGCGTCTGGCGGCGCAGCGCCATTGAAGATCCCAAAGTCGGCGGCTGGCACGGCGATACGCTCACCGAGGATCTCGACCTTTCCTACCGGGCGCAACTGGCCGGCTGGAAGCTCGACTACTGCCTGGACCTGCCCTGTCCGGCGGAACTCCCCGGAACCATCGGGGCACTCAAGAGCCAGCAGCGTCGCTGGGCCGCGGGATCGATTCAGGTGGCCCGCAAACTCCTGCCGCGAATCTGGAAGGCCCCGGTTTCCCTCGGTGAGAAGGTCGAGGCCACGCTGCACCTGACGCATTACTCCGTGGCCTTGTGGATGCTGGTGCTGGCGGTGGCGGCGCGACCGATGCTGCTGGTGATTGCGGAGGAGCCAGCTTTTCCGCAGTGGTTCTGGGTGGCGTGGATCGGGATCGTCATCTCGGCCATCGCTCCGTCCCTGACCTACGCCTATGCTCGATACACGTTGGAAGGGCGGTGGTCTGCCCTGGCCACGATCCCGTCCATGATTGTGCTCGGCTGCGGTATGTGCGTGAACAACAGCCTTGGAGTACTCCGCGGGCTGCTTCGCTTCGGCGGAGAGTTCGTCCGCACGCCCAAGTCCGGCAGCGCTGACACCGCCAAGGCCATCAGCCGTTATCAAGTGGCGATCAGTCACACCTGGGCGGTGGAGCTGCTGCTGGGCGTCTATTCGATGTTCTCCTTCATTCTTTATGTCATGGAGGGACATCGCGTGTTCAGCCTCTTCCTGTTCCTCTATGCCCTGGGCTTCTGCACCGTAGGCTGGATGTCGCGCCCGCTGCCGCGCAAGCCCAGCCCGCTCACCGCTCCGCAGACTCCGCCCCTGCTGCCCGCCCAGATTCCCCAAATCGAAAGCGCCGTCGGCGACTGAGACAGCGCGAAAAGCCACATGGTGTTCCGGATACGCCGCCCCTGACGGCACCAAAGCGTACCTCTGGCGTACCTTTTGGGTACATTTAGCGTACCCTTTGGGCAGCATCATGGCCTGCTCGGGTGCCGGTGGCGCCGGCGAACCACGCAAGAGTTGCCTTCGTGCCGCTCACAAGAGTGGAACCTGTCCCGACGTTACGTTGGGAGCCGCGAGGGGCGCGCACGACCGATCTACGATTCGGCCCATTGCCGAACCTTCCTACCTAACATATACCAAACCACGGTCCAAGGCAAGGGTCGGCGCGAAGCGCTTTTCCGGATTTTGTTTGAGGCCCTGGCACGCGGATTGCTATTCTCGACGCGCGGCAGGTTTTCAGGGCGCTACGGCGCGACGAACACGTGTTCCAGCAGGTAAAAGTCGAGGAGGTCGACGTCACCGTCGCCATCGAAGTCGAAGGATTCGCAGTCAGCCGCGCTGTCAGGGCCCGTCATACAGGCGGGCCAATTCGCGAAGTCGGTGAGGTGCACGGTTTGATTGCAGTCGTAGTCCCCGATGCCGAACTCGTAAGCCCCGATGTCCACCCGCCCGCACAGCACCCGGCCGTGGCCGTCGAGGTCCGTGACCGGCAGGTAGCTCTTATCCGCGTCCCCCGCGTTGATCGCCGGCGAACCGGGCATCAGGCGAAGGTTGTCGTCCTCAGTGCCGGGGATGTCGTCGAGGCCGTGCGGATCGGCCAGCAATGGATCATTCCCGCTGTTGCCTACCCCGCCGAGGAGGCCCGTCCACCCGGGAACGACGCTGTAATTGATATCCAGCGCAGACTGCCCAGACAGTTGGAAATGCATGGACTCGCCCGATTCGCCACGTGGGTTCATGTTGTCCCAGAAGACGCAATTGGTGATCTCCGCTGATGTATCGTTCAACCAGATCACGTCCGACCCGCCGATCCGTTCGCCGGCGATGGTGCAATTCGTTATGTCAAGAAAGCTACCGTAAGCGGAAATGGTGTTGGTCAGCGGCGTGTTATTCGCGAATACGGTATTGATGAGGGAGACGGCTTGTCTTGGCTCGGGGTTCAAGTGGAATCGATTCAGCCGTTTTTGTGTAAGACTTCCGGCCATGGGATTCACGCCGCCATCATCTGATCCAGCCGGGC
>SBAX01000008.1 GCA_005240095.1 Phycisphaera mikurensis | reverse complement strand
CCTGCTCCGCCGTCATGCCACACCTCCTTTCGGTTGGAGGATGGCATCGGCCTGCTCAACCATTTCGCTTGAGCAGAACTAGCGCTGTAGTGTTAGGAAGCCCCTTTGTCTGCTTGATAATGGAGGGGCAGTGCGACCCGGCGAGTCGAGTTTCGAACCCCCTCTCACCCCTTGTCAGAAGAGAGGCGCGCTCTAATCGTTTTGAAGGCGAGTTGTGTTAGCCAAGCCTGTGAAGCGGCGTGAGCCCAGGGCGGCCTGGGGCAGGCCTTCCGGCCAGACGCTCAGGGAGATGCCGAAGTCGTCCTCCGCCTCGTCCACCTCGAACGACACGGCGCTGAACCAGCGCGGGAACTTGCGGATCAGGGCGATGGTCATGTCCAGGGTCTCGCCGCGATCGAGGTCGAAGAGTTCCCGCAGGGCCAGAGTGTGCTTTTCGGTGAGGCGATAGTTGAGATCGAAGCCCAGCAGATTTGACTCCGTCTCGTCAATGAAGCGATAGCCGATCAGGTAGCTCAGCCGCGGGGTGCGCTCCACGGCCACGGAGACGTTGAACACGTCAAGCTCCGCGTCGTTCATGTCGTAGTTCATCTCGCTGAGCACGGCGGTGCGGTCGTTCATCCGCCAGATGGCCGAGGTATTCACGTAATTGCGGGAGATGCTGTTCTCCGGCCGGCTGAAGGAGGCGAAGCCGTTGGTGACCTCATCGTCCTCGGCGTCATTGAAGGCCGCAGCTTCGACGTCGAGAGTGAACACGTCTACGATGCGGCGGGCGTCTTCCGGGCCGCGCTTGGTCTGCCAGCGCTGCCGCACGCCGAAGGCTACGCCGTCGCTCTCGTTGATTTCCTCCACCGTCTCATCGAAGGGAAACAAATCGTTCTTGTCCACGTTGGCGTCGCTGGTCCAGGCGGTGATCTGCGGCTTGATGATGTGGCGAATGCCGTGGATGTCGAACAGCTCCGAGTGCGTTTCCGGATACACCCGCCACAGGTACATGCTCCCGCGAACGCCGGCTTCGGCGAAGCCGCGACCCAGCCCGCCCTCGTGGGGTGAATCATCCCAGGCCGAAGCCCGCCCGGCGACGAACGGCACGAAGCGGATGTCACCAACGTCCACGGGCATGCCCACCTCCTGCCGCGTGTCGGCCCGCGGAGTCGTGCCCGAGCTGATGGCGGCGCCGCCGCGGAGGAACTCGCGGAAGGTCTGGTCCGCGGCACGATAGCGCACCAGGCCGACGCGGTTCTCGCTGAACCACGTGGCGGAGGCAGTAGCCAGGTTCTCCCCCGCCAGATGGAAGGCGAAGTCCGGCAGGCGCTCGGTCTGGGTGAGGAAGTCCATCAGCCGGGCCTGCAGTAACGCGGTCAGGGCCCAGTTGTCGTGCTGCTTCTTGAGGTAGAGCAGGGTTTCCTGTTCCTTGCCGGTGTCGAACTCCGTTTCGAAGAACTCCTCGAGGAACGTCTTGTCGCTGAGGTAGGAGAGCTCCAGCGAGATCTGCCAGTCGTCCTCCAGGTACTGACGATGGCGGAAAAGCAACCGCCCGCGGACGTCGTGCTCGGAGACTTTCTCGCGATCCTCTCCGAGCTCGTCCTCGCCCCAGTCGGTCATCAGGTAGCTTCGCAGCAACCCGAAGTACCGCTCGCGTTCGTAGTCGGCATCGATCCCGATGGCTGGTCCGCGCTCGGAGTAGAAATCCAGGTTCAGCGTGGAATCGAAGCCTTCGGGAGTCTGCAGTCCCAGCAGATTGAACAGGTGCCACTCGGTCTCCAGCTCCAGCCCGAAGTCCCCGCTGTAGCCGGTGCGCACGCTCTTGATAGCTGTCTCGCTGGTGTCCACATTGCCCTTGATGTACGGCCAGTAGGCAATGGGTCTGCCGCTGATGTTGAGCGTCGCATCGCGGATGGTAAACGAGCCGGCGCGGATGCCTGTGGCCCGCCCGTCAGGCGTCGTGGGCGTGCGGTTGATCAACTCCACGCGTTTGGCCCCCACGTGGTAGTGCGGGGTATGGAATTCGCTGGTGGTCAGTACGGCGTCGTTGGCGGCAAACTGCTTGGTGGAGAGCTGACGGATTTCCGAAGCCCGGATGTACAGCGGCACGTTCCGCTCCACCAGCGTCGCTCGCACCACGGCATCGAGGATCAGGGCCTTGTCTTCGAGGAAATCGTAGTAGAGCTTGGAGGCCCGCATGGCGTTGGCCCCCAGGGTGACCTGTACGTCACCTTCCAGATAGGCGGACTCCACTTCCACATCGCCCACGCCCGTGGCCATGAGCTGACGATCGCGGCGGGGCCGCTCGTCTTTGGCCCCAGCCTGGGGCGCCGGCTGCCCGCCCAAGCCGCGGTCCGGCTGCAGCGCAGGCATTTCCTTGCCGGGGGCTAGAAACACCACCACGGAGTCGCACTGGATCTCCAGGAAGTTCTCCGCTCCGGAGATGCCCCGGGCGAGGTACACGCCGCCGGTCATGGTTACCACCTGCCGCCCATCCTCGGAGCGAGTCACGCTCACTTCCCCGCGGGATTCAAAGTGGATGATGGGCTTGGGCGCGGGCAAGTCCGGCTTGCGGCTGAGGCCCGTAGGGTCAAACATGCCGAGAGCGACTTGGGCATCTTCGGGCTTGATCGCCCGCTGGAGGAACGCTTCGCGAATGGCCCGCCCGCTGCGATAGGCGTCGCTTTCGCCGGGCGGCTGCATGGCCACGTCGTCGGCCCGCACGGTCACCTCCCCGAAGGTGCTCAGGGTTACGAAGAGCGCCGGGCCGGTGGTCAATGTGCCCCCGATTTCGTCGACTTCCGCATCGCGCCAGAGCATGACCTGCAAATGGCGGTAGGGGCGCTTTTCGTGTTCGCGGTTCTCCAGCCACACCACGGCTTCATGGGCGCGGAGCGTCTGCGGCTCGGGACCGCCCACGGTGAGGGCGAACCCGCCCGCAAAGTGCAGGGCATCGACGCCGTCGGGCTCCTTGAAGACGTACACCAGCTCGGAATCGAGGGCCACCGGGGATTCGGAGATGCCGCTGGGAAGCAGGGGCGTTTCGACACGATCGGCGATCGGCGCAGGCTGCTGCGCCAAAGCCGACGCCGCGATCAGTACCGCGACCGTAAGGGAGCGGGCAGCGATGCATGCCCATGCGCGACGCGACCGTAGGTCAGGCACAGAGCAGCGTGCTCCTGCGCAGGGGCCGATCCTCCGTGCCGTCCACATCCCGGATCCAGTCCCGCCGTGAGAGGTACCTTGCGACGACCGGCCCGAAGGTTCCGCGCCCTTATCCGGCGCCGCCCGTCAGCGGCAAGGAGTATAGATCGGGGTGATAAGGGGTCAAATCCTCGGCAGGTCGTGGGCACCATCGAAACTGGTTGTGGCAAGGAGCGCGGCGCGACCGGTCGGGGCGCCGCCCGGCGCGAGATCCCCGCTTGGCTCACGCCGGGCAGACGCACTCCGTTCGGTTCTTTTCTCCCGCCATCGGTATGAACACCAATCGCAGCGGGCGCGCTCCGTTACCCCACTTACCGGACCGAACAGGTCGTTGCGTGGGCTCGCGGCTCGAGGCTACAATGGTGGGTCGAAAGGCCGACCGAACGCTCGACCTGCCGGGAAAGAGACCGTGCCCACCGCGCTGCAAGCCGAGTATCTCCAACGCGCCATCGCCGGCGACACGGTAGCTACGACGGTCCTCCTCGCCCACGTACACGCCCGGCTCGCCGATCATCTGACCCGGCGCATTCCCCGCAGCTTGCAAAGCCGTATTGATGCCGAGGACCTCCTGCAGGAAACGCAGGTGGAGGTGTACAAACACGTCACCCGCTTCGAACCCCGCGGGGAGGACTCGTTCTATCGATGGGTGGCGACCATCGCCCTGCGGCGGTTGCGCAACGCCATCAAGGCCCACCGCACCATCAAACGCGGCGGCGGATGGGGCCATGTCGGCGGTGGGTCCTTCGAGGAATCGGCCATCGCCCTCCTGGACTGGATGGCCGGTCCGGAGAAGACACCCAGTCACTCGGCCGCCCGGCATGAGGCCGTTGGCGCGGTTCAGGCCGCTCTCGACGCCCTACCCGCCCACTATCGGGAAGCGATTCGCCTCGTTTACCTGGAAGGGCGATCGGTGGCCGAGGCCGCGGCGGTCATGCACCGCACGGAGCGTGCCGTCCACAACCTGTGCCATAAGGCCAAGATCCGCCTCCGCGAGCTGCTGGGCAGTTCGTCGAGGTTCCTAAGCCGGACGGGATGACCGCGTGAATGTGGAGAAAGAAACCGGGCGTTGTTGTTGGTTAAGTATGGCACGTGGGGAGGCAGCATTCTCTTGCCCGCCAACTTAACGGCGTTGGAATGACCAGAGGTAATCGGCGCATGATTCGCTTTGCCCACGATTCGGTTCCCGACCCGCGCGAGGATGACATTCTGCGCGTGCTGGAGGACGTGGTCTCCCGCCGCGTGGCAGGTGAATCCATTCTTGATGAGCACGTACTCGCCGCCCATCCACACCTGCTGCCGGAGCTGGAGGAGCGCTTGAGGTCGCTCTCCGCCGTGGAATCAGCACGGCAGATGGTCGAGGACTCTTTCCCTACCAAGCCGTACTCGCCGGACGCCCGCCCGCCGGGCGAAACGCCGTCCCTGCACGGCTACGAGCTGGTGGACCTGATCGGGCGCGGGGCGATGGGCGTCGTGTACCGCGCCGTGCAGCGCGCCACCGGCCGGGAGGTCGCGGTCAAGTTCATGCACCTGGGCCCCTTCGGTGGATCGCACGACCAGGCCCGCTTTGAGCGCGAGGCCCGCGTGCTCGCCCAACTCCGCCACCCCAACATCGTCACCGTCTACGACACCGGCTGGTCGCACGGACGGTTCTACCTGGTCATGGACTACGTGGACAGTGAGTCCCTCGACGCCCACGTGCGAAACCGCCGACTGCCCCTCCGCGAGCGTCTCGAATTGTTCGCCGCGATCTGCGACGCGGCCCACGCGGCCCATCTGCGGGGGGTCATTCATCGTGACCTTAAGCCGGGAAACATCCGCGTGGATGCCGAGGGGCAGCCGCACCTGCTCGACTTCGGGCTGGCCAAGCTGGCCCCCGATCTTGCGGACACCGCCGATCCGGAGAGCTTCGCCTCGTCCATGACCATGACCGGACAGTTCATCGGCTCCCTCCCCTGGGCCAGTCCCGAGCAGGCCCAGGGACTGCCCGACGCCGTGGATCTGCGGACGGACGTCTATTCGTTGGGCGTCATCCTCTATCAACTGCTCACCGACCGTTTTCCGTATCGCGTCGTCGGCAATCTCCGCGATGTCATCGACCGCATCCTGACCGCCGACCCGGAGAGACCGAGTTCGATCAATCCCGCGATTGACGACGAGGTGCAGACCATCGTGCTCAAGGCGCTGGCCAAGGAGCCGGTGCGGCGCTACCAGAGCGCCGGGGACCTGGCCCTCGACGTGCGCCGCTACCTGCGCGGCGAACCCATCGAGGCCAAGCGGGACAGCAGTTGGTACGTGATGAAGAAAGCGCTCCGCCGGCATCGCCTTGCCGCCACGGTGGCGGCGGTCATGCTGCTGGTCAGCGTCACCTACGCGGTCACAGTCTCCGTGCTTTACCGCACCGCCCGCCACGAAGCCGACCGCGCCCAGCGGACGCTGGCGTTTCTGCAAGACACGCTCTTCCAAGCCAGCTCCCATCGCCTCGGCAGCGACGCCACGCTCGCCGAAGTGCTGGACTTCGCCTCCGGCAAGCTCAGCGGCGCATTCACCGACGAGCCGCAGATCGAAGCCGCCCTGCGCTTCACCATCGGCTCGGCCTACGAGACCATCTGGCAGAAGGACAAAGGCATCGAACAACTGCGCAAGGCGCTGGAACTGAGCCGAGCTTCCCTGGGTGCGGAGCACCCGGAGACGCTGCGGATCATGGTGCTGCTGGGAATGGTCCTCGGGGAGGTGGGCGATCCGCAGTCCGCGGAGCTCGAACGTGAAGCACTGGCGGCGCGCCGCAGAATCTACGGCGACCGGCACCGCCTGGTGGCGGACAGCCTCAGCGAATCGGCCTTCACCCTCTTTCACGCCGCGGAGCCGCCTCAGCCGGAGCTGGCCGAGCAATACTATCGCGAGGCCATCTCCATCTACGAAGAGACGATCGGACCGGCGCATCAGGACCTCGCCCGCAGTCTTCAGGCCTTCGGGTACATGCGCAGCATGCAGAAGCACTACGAAGAGGCCGAAGAGCTGCTGCGCCGCGCGTTGGAGATGAATCGCAAGCTGCTCGGCGAGGATCATCAGTTCACCGTCGAGGCCATGCTCAGCCTGGCCGACCTGATGCAGGCCACCGATCGTCTCGCGGAGGCGGAGTCGATGCTGCTTCACGTGGTGGAGCACGCTCCGCGGCTGTTCGGTCGGGGGTCAATGCCGCGGATGCTTCGCCGCCTATCCTGGCTGCAGGTGGCGAAGGCAGACTATGCGGCGGCGGCGGAGAGTCTGCGTAAGGCGCTGGATCTGCTTTGCGAGCTGACTCGTCAACGTCATCCCCAGCATGTCGGCGAACTCGATTCGCTGCGCGAAACGCTCAAGGGCACCATCAGCGATGAGCAATACCGCGCCGCGGTCCGGACGTTGTTTGAGGCGGGGGCGGAGATGCCGCAGGCCATCGGGAGTTTCGTCGCTCTGGCTCGCTTGCGGCAGGCTCAGGAAAACGACGGGGCGGCGCTGGCCATCATCGAGGACGCCCTGTCGGTGGCGGACGCCCGGCCCGGACAAGGCGAACGGTTCCGCCCACAGCTTACGGCCCTGCACGCCCAGGCCCTTTCGCGCCTCAACGCCCCAGCAAGCTCGCGCTAGATCAATCACCAGCCCGCCGTTACGATAGATACGCCCGCACGGCGTCGTATGCGCTTAGCGTGAAAGGCCGGCAGGCTGAAAGCCTGCTCTGCAATAGCCGGGGGCAAGCGCAGCGCCGCCCCCGGATCTCGCCCCCGTCCATCGCCACCCTGAAAGGGTCGCAGGGATAAGCGAGAACGCGCTTCGGGAGGACCACACGCTGAGCACCTACACGGCGTCAGGCGTCTGCCGTGCGACTCTTAGGAGGAGCAGTCATGACCGCCCGTCAGATTCTGGATCGCGATTTTCTGGAAGTGCGTGCGAGACTGCTGGATATTGCCGCATCGCTGGATCGCATCGACCGCGGCGAAGCTTCCGCGGAGGCGCGGGCGGAAGCAAAACACCGCCAACTGCAAGACGGCCTGCACCTGCTGACGGACGGTCAGGGCAACCGCGCCGAGCGACTTCAGATGCTCTTTTCTTTGCCCTACGATCCAGGCTGGCGATCAGCCTCGTAGATTGCGGCTAGCGGCTAGCGGCTGGCGGATTGGGGGGTGGGGCCGAAGCGCAGGGAGACGAGGGCGGAGTACTGT
>SBAX01000362.1 GCA_005240095.1 Phycisphaera mikurensis | reverse complement strand
CACACGCGGGCCACGATCAAAGAACTGTCACGACGCGGCATCGACCTCCATCGAATCCGCTCGTGTTTGGATAGCAACTTTGCGCTGTACTGATAGCATGCTCACGACCGGTGTACGGACGCGAACTTGCCAGTCGGCCTGCGGGGCGCTGCGAGCCCGCTTGACCAATGACAGTGCGGCCAGATTGTTATTGTACAGGTTGGCAAGTTTGTCGAGGGATTCGGCAAGCGCTTGGGGTCCGCTCCTGATTCCCTGCACCATATTCTGGTCGTCATCAATGAAGCTGAGCGCAGTGGCCGCGGCTTCGAGCAGCTTGGCGGCGTTCTGGTCGTCGGGGATTTCTTCCTTGGGGTCGAAGTCTTCGGGATAGATGGGTTCCCCCGCGGCGATGATGCGGTCGATCTCGGCCTGGAGGCGGCGGTGGGCCTCGTAGCCCCACCACAGCCGCAGGGCGAGCAGGAGGATGAAGAAAATGCCCGTCGCCAGACAGATGCGTTTAAGCCACCAGTAACGCGGCGGGATGGGTACAGAGTCGTCCGGTTGAAGAGGCGGCTGGTCCACGACGATATTGTAAGGCGCGGGCGACGAGGAGATGAATGGGACCACCCCAAACCCCTCCTTGTTAAGGAGGGGGGCTGCTTGGCTTGATTCGGCGGCGGGCGACGTTAGGCTATGGACTGTGGAGGGCGATCACACGGCGGCAAACCAGGCCTTGGAATCCTTTGCCAGCGGCGGCTGCACGGGTACGTTTCGCGATGGGCGGGTGGTGTTCGATGAGCACGCCGACTGGCCCGACGGAACGCGGGTGCGGGTCACGCCGATCTTTCCGCCGCCCAACGGCAAGAGCCTCGAAGGGCACGTCATCGTCGTGGGCTTCGGCCTCGCCGGGCGATGCGTGGCCGACCTGCTGGACAGCGCCGGGCTGTCCTACACCATCATCGAGCAGAACCAGGTCACCGTGGAGACCCAGCGGGCGCTGGGCCGCCACGTCATCGCCGGCGACGCCACCGACACGCGAACGCTGCTGGAGGCCGGGCTCACCACGGCCACCATCCTGGCCCTGACCATCCCCGATGAAGATGCCGTCCTCAAAGCCACCTCCCTGGCCCGCCGCCTGCGTCCGGAGATCTATATCATCGCCCGCACCAACTATTCCTCGAAAGGCATGCAGGCCTCGCAGCTGGGCGCCGACGACGTGATCAAGGCCGAGCAGGCCGTGGCCATCCAGTTCTACGACAAGCTCAGCCGCCGCCTCAGCCGAACACGGCTGAAGGAGCCGCAGGAAGCAGCCACGCCCTGAGGCGACCCAGCCTTTCAACCCTCACCCGGCCCTGTCCGTGAGTACGTGTCGGCGTGAGGGGCAAGCAGGCTGAAAGCCTGCATCACTCCGAACTCGTATCTCGCTAAGGCAGAGGACGACGTTACTCCGCACCGTCGCGCTGGCGTGTGGTGGGCAATGCTTCCAGCCGCCGCTGCAATTCCTCGAAGAGCGCCACGACGGGTGCGTAACGGGGATCCTGGGCGCGCTGGGCGTGAGGGACGGCGCTCAGTTCGGCGCGGTGGGCGCTAAGGTAATCGGTAGCCCGATCGTAGAGCTCCGCATGAATGGAGGCGGCAGTGGTCTTCTGCCCGGCGTCGAAGGCGAAGCGCTTTTCGACGTGCAGGACGTAAGCGATCCACGTCTTGGGATCATGCGCGATCCACCGAGTAGGCAGGGTAGCGCCTGATCCCGGGGGCTCGGGGGTGATGGTCAGCTCCGTGGGAGTCATCGGATCGGACCTGCCCGGCGGAATGGTGGGCACAATAGCGGGCGGCCCGCCGGACGGCGATGATCCGGAAGCAGCGCTGGCGGGAGACGCTGGGCGCAGGGCGCCGGTCTGGATGGGGTCCTTCTCCATCCCCCAGTCCTCGGGCGTCCACTTGCCTTCCGCCCAGCGGGTCTTCATCCGATCCACATAGCCGGCGCGCTTTTCGAAGCTCTCCATGTCCCGTCGGAAAAGCTCCTTCTTGTCCGGGGAGAGCCCCGGTTCGATCTCCCTGGCCAGTCGATCGACACTGGCGCGGGCGTCATTCATCAGGGGATCGAGGGCCTTGGCCCAGCGCTGGACCTGCTCGGCGGTGTAAGGGCGCCCTTCGGCACGGGCTCGCAGAGCTTCGTTGCCGTGCTCGAGCAGGGCGGGGCTGTTCCTGAGAAGGAAACCCGCGGCCTCCCGAATGATCGATCGTTGGAGCTGCGCGGACCGCGCTTCGTCGAGGCCGTAACGCTCGGCGACGCGGGTCTTGAGCAGGTTCAGGCGGGCGGCCACGTCCCAGGGAGGAATCCTGGTCACCTCGACCGCGACCTCGCGGGCGAAGACGTCAGACTCGTCCGTCCAGCCGTTGCGTTGCCAAAGCTGCTCCGCGGCCACGCGGACGCGCTCGGCCTCTTCATCCCAGTCGAAACCCGCCATCGGCTGGAACATGCCGCCGAACCGCGCGGCGAACGCCGCCTCCGCGGAGTCCTGCGGAGGCTCCTGCACTTGCCCCCGCGCGGGAAGCGTGAACGACAGGACGCAGGCGACTTGAACGGCCATCGAACGTCTCATGACCCCGCCTCCGGGCGTGCGCATGCGGATAAGTAGCGCTGCCCGCGCCGTCATTATACCAGTTCAGGGGGCTATCGGCGGCGCTGGAGGATGAACTCGGTGAGGGCGGTGAGGGACTGCCGGGCGTCGCTGGGGGGTACGGCCTCGAGGTGCCCCAGAGCCTCAAAGACGAAGCGGCGGGCGGCGGTGAGGGCGTATTCCACGCTTCCAGTCTGATCCAGCCATGCCCGAAGCTGAGAGCGGGATGGCGACGCCGCGCCGCGGACGGCGTCGCGAAGCTCGGCGGCGACGGCGGGCTGGGCCTTGGCCAGGCAATGGATGATCGGCAGCGTGAGCGTGCCGTTGGCCAGGTCGCGCCCCAGGCTCTTGCCGACTTCCGCAGGATCGCCGGTCACATCGAGCAAGTCATCAACGATCTGGAAAGCGGTGCCCGCGGCGCGGCCGAAGGCGTGCATACGCTGAACGACGGCATCGTCGGCCTCGGCGAACTTGGCGCCCAGTTCGCAGCACACCGCGGTGAGGGCCCCGGTCTTGCGCGAGATGATTTCGAAATACTCCTCCTCGGTGAGGTCGGCGTTGCCGCGATGCTGATTCTGCAGCAGCTCACCCTCGCAGACCGTGTTGGTCGTAGCCCCGATGCGCCGCGAGGCGTGCTGGTTGTGCAGACTGCTGCACAGGTGAAACGCGTGGCTGATGAGGTAGTCGCCCAGCAGGACCGCGGCCGTATTGCCGGCGATCGCCGCGACGGTGGGTTGCCGCCGCCGCTGATCGGCGTGATCCAAAACGTCATCGTGCACCAACGTGGCCATGTGGACCATCTCCACCACGGCCGCCAGGGTGCGGTGGGCGCCGCGCACCGGTCCAACTGCCCGGGCGCTCAGCAGCAGAAGCGCCGGGCGGAGCATCTTCCCGCGATAAGAGCGGACGGTATCGCACAGAGCATTGGCGAAATCGAGGTCGCTGACGATCTCTTCGTCGAAGATCCGCTCGACGACCGCGAGGTCGTCGCGGATCGGGGCGTACAGCTCATCCAGGGATAGCGTCGCAGCCTGTCTCATGGCGATGATTCTACGGATGAAGTATCGCGCCTCAATTTGTTTTCATAGCTTTTGAAAGCGCCGCCAGATGACCTGCGGGAGGGCGAGGCTCCTGCCGAGCCGTTACGCGCGTGCCGGTCTGTCCCAGACTACGTGCGCACAAAGGTGCCGCTTTTTCCGCCGGCTTTTCTCTCGAGCTGGATGGGCCCAATGACAACGGCTCTATCTGCCGACTTGACCATGTCGTAGATGGTAAGCGCCGCGGCGGCGACGCCCACCAAGGCTTCCATCTCCACGCCGGTCCGCGCAGCAGTTTTGGCGGAGCAGACGATCCGTAGCGTATCGTCAGTGGTGCGCTGCAACTCGATTTGCGCCCAATCGAGAGGCAGAGGGTGACATAGCGGGATCCACTCGCCCGTGCGTTTGGCGGCTTGAATGCCGGCAATTCGCGCCGTAGCCAGCCCATCACCCTTCGGGAGAGCGCCTGCCAGAAGCTGATCCAGAACTCCCGGCTGAATGCGGACGATGCCCGAGGCCACGGCCTCTCGCTGGGTCACCGGTTTGGCGGAGACGTCCACCATCCGGGCCTCGCCCGTCGGGGCAAGGTGAGTGAGTTTGTGCGCACGGTTGGGCGGACGGGCGTTCGACACAGGTCGCTTCCGCTGCCGGGCTTGCGAGTTGCGTTTGGCGGAGGGCATGGCGGAAGAGGTTATTCCTCGCCGTCCTCCACGGCGATAGCCGGGCCGAAGGCGATGAAGTAGCCCTCGAGCATGCGAATGGTCTTGTCGCGAATCTCGTCCAGCTCCAGGTCGGCGAGACCGTCGAGGGCCAGGGGGGTTGCGAAATAGAAGTACTGCCCGCCTTCGCGGTAGTGCTCCACGGGCGGCTCAGGCCAGTCCAGCCCGGCATCGGAAAAGCCCATGCCGATGAACTCCTGCATGGTGTCGCCGGATTCTTCGATGGCCTGCTCACACTCCTCGCTCTTCCAGCGATCGTCGGTCAGGAAGCCCACGCGAATCTGGGGGATGAAAGGGCGGATGGCAACCTCGAACCATGCGTGTGTGCCCGCGGCGAAGCGCGTGGCCAGAGTGGACTCGTCCTCGCGGTCGAGGCGCTGCTTTTCGCCGTAGCGATCGTCGGCCGCCACGGTGTCCTCGATGTAGCTGCGGAATTCCTCGATCTGTTCGCGCTGTTTTTCGGTCAGGGGCATTGTTTGGCCACTCCCATGTTGGGCTCGGGCATCCGTCCGCGCTCGCCGCGTCCGCGCCGCGGATCGACACGATTGAGAATCCATCGCCGCGTCAGTGTCAAGGGCCGCGTGGCCCGGGTGTGCAGGCGCACGAACCAGGGCTTGCGATACGTGGCGGCGAGCTGCTCGGGCGTCAGTTGATCGGGCCGCGTACGCCGCTGGAGCTTGAGCAGGTGGTAGCGATCACCGGCCTGCAGCCATTTGCGGACCAGCCGCAGCGGCCACAGGTCTCCGCCGTAGCGTTTCGGCCAGTACCAGGCGATCTGAAAGTCAATGAGATAAGGCTTGCCATCCGCTCCGATCAGCACATTGTCGCGTTTTTCGAGATCCACGTAGGCCATGTCCCGGCGATGGACCTCGCCGATCAGATCACGCAGCCGTTCGTGGAAATCGTCGGGCAGGCAGGCGCACTGCGAGAGCGTGCACCCCTCGATGTACTCGCGAATCAGGCCCGTAGGCCCCCAGCGATCGATGAGTCTGGGGGCGCCCGCGACGTCAGAAAGCCGCCGGAGCATCGCCTCCTCTCGACGAGCCAGGATCCGACCCACCCAGGACAATGGGATAAGCAGAAAAGGGGCTTGTCGCTGGACCTTGAGGATGACCTTGCGGCCGTTGGCTTCGTAGAGAGCGGTAGCGGCAAAGAAGTCGTTCTTGTAGACGTGACGTTGGACGAATCGGAGATCGTCGAGATCGAGAAACTCCGGCAGGCAGCGCTTGCCGAGGGCGGTGAGTGAGGTTGGACAAGCCCGTGCCGTCATATGCCTTTCCTGAGCCGGTGGCGCCCCTCTGTGGCCCTGCCCCAAGTCGGCAGCCGATTGTAGTTCGTACGGACCGTGTGTCCAATCGGGTGGGCACGGACAAGCGGACGGGTGGCACGGACAAGCGGCGGCGCCGTTTGCCGCCGCTTGTCCATGGTATTGAGCGAGCCACTGCCATTCCAAGCTTCGCTTACGCGTTCGACCCGCGAGTTGTGGCGTGGGTTCGACTCGCGGTTCGATGGAGGATTGAGTGCGACGACTGGTTGAAACCGCCTCGCTGTTCGTGCTGATCGTGGTGGTCGCCCTGCGTCCCCTCATAGCCGAGAGCTACGACTCCGCGGGAAGCTCACTGACCAGCGCCCTGGGCGCAGTCAGCGATCCGCGCCCGCTGCACACCCTGCTGATTGACCTGACGATCCTGCTGGCGTGCCTGGGATGGGCGGTCGCTCACGGCCTATCGCCGCGCAGCTATCGCAGGACGGGCATGGAATGGGGACTGGCGCTGATCGCCGTGGCCGCGCTGGCATCGTGCTTTGTGGCCGGCAACAAACGGCTGGCCATCAACGCCACGATCGATTGGCTGAGCATGGCGGCGCTGGGCATCGTGCTGGCTCAGTTGGTTGACACGGCATGGCGTCGTTGGCTCGTTCTCAGCGCGATCATCGCCTCTGGCGCCGCCCAGTCCGCGCAGTGCATCGACCAGGCCTTTGGGTTCGACGATGACTGGAACCACTATCTGTCGATCCGCGAGGACTTCTGGCACAAGCAGGGCGTGGCCTTGGACTCCTCCAAAGTGGAGCAGTTCGAGCGGCGCATGCAGGCCCGCGAGGCCCCGGGCTTCCTTCAGCACAGCAACGTGGCTGGCTCGCATCTCATCCTCGTGGGACTGCCCGTCCTCGGCGTGTGCCTCGAGTTTCTGCGCCGACGCCTCGCTGTGCAGGCGGCACTGAGCCTCGTCGTCCTCGGCGCAATCATCGCCGCGCTCATCCTCACGAAGAGTCGCGGAGCGATGGTCGCCCTCGGAGCGGGACTCGTCCTCTACGGCATGATCCGCGTCGCGGCCTCGTGGCCAAAGGCGCGTCGATGGCGAGCGGCGTGCGTGCTCTGGGTGATGATTGCGCTGGGGATTGCAGCAATCGTGGGCTATGGCTGGCGGAAAGGGACCCTCCCGGATGCGTCCTTGGCGTTCCGCTGGGAGTATTGGACCTCCTCGCTGGCCCTGTTTCGGCATGATCCGCTTACCGGCGTCGGCCGGGAGAACTTCGGGCGCCACTATACGCAATTCAAGTCCATCGAGAGCCCCGAGGAAATCGCCAACCCGCACAATCTCCTCGTGCAGGCAGGTTGCGAGTGGGGGATCATCGGCGCCGTGGGGCTTGTCATCATGATCGTCGGATGGTCGCTGCGAGGCGCGACCTCTGAACCGGAATCCTCTGCCGCCCGGCAGGACAAGCCCGCGGGTAACTGGATCGCCTGGGGCCTGGGGCTGGGCCTGGTCATGACGCTGATCCGTGTCCCCTTGCTGGGCAGCAACGACGCGGCCTTCCTCTACTATTCGTCGATGATGGCCGGGCTGGCCTGGGCGTTCGGCTTTGCCGCAGTGGCCAGCGGAGTTTCTGCCGGTCAGGTGTCGCAGTTCCCCCGCGCGGCGGTGATTGCCGGCGCCGCCGCCTTTCTGATTCACGACCTCATCAGTTTCGCCTTGTGGGTTCCCGGCACGGCCACCACGTTCTTCGCCATCGCTGCGCTGACTGTCAGCCGCACTGAGCCGAAGTCAATGGACCGACCCGCTCGGTGGGGCCGATGGTTGCATGCGGTCGGGATGATCCTGGCCATCATCCTCGTCGTGATCCTTGGTGTCATCCCTGTGGCGCGTGCCGAGCGGCGGATGATGGCGGCGACGGGCGCGGGTCTGGTCCGCGGCCCGCTCACGACCCAGCCGGTCCTGGGGTTTCTTCAAGCTGCATCGGGAGCGGATCCATTCGATCCGACGCCCCAGGCAGCGCGGGCCGAGTGGTTCATGGCCTATTCCCAGGCCGTCCCCGAGCACCGCGACGCAGCGCAGCGGGGCGCGATCGAGGCGCTCTCAGAGGCCATCCGGCGAGATCCCCTCAACATCGGATTGTGGCGCCGGCGGACCCTCGTGCGTGGCACGCTCGCGGAGGGCTCAGGCAGCCGCGCCGACTATGACGCCGCCGTCGACGACGCAAGACAGACCCTGTCGCTGTATCCCGCCAACCCCGCCGATTGGGTTCTGCTGGCAGATACGCTGGCCAAAGCCGGCGAGGCGCTTGCCTCGCGCGAAATGCTGCAGGAGGCGGCGCTACACTACGTGTACGCCCTCCATCTCGATGAGCGACGTCCTTCCTGGGAGACCATCCGTCGCATGCGCGCGGCAGAGAAGGCAGCCATCGAGGAGAAACTCCAGAAGACCCGCGGCCTGCTCGGTCGGCTTTGATGCGCGCCTCGCGTTCGAAAGGCCTGAAGGGCCGAACTAACCACAGCCCAGGGCAACGCTCTGGGGCAGAATGTCGCCAAGTTCGGAAGCTCTGAAAGAGCGGAATAGAGCTGGTGTTGCTGTCTGGCGGCTGTTGCTTACCTTGCAATCTGGTCCGCCCTTTAGCGCGCCCTTTCCAGGGCTTGCTTGCTTTGTCGGGTGCAAACCCAGGGCGTTGCCCTGGGCTGTTCTATTACGGCCCTTCGGGCCTGCACCGCTCGGAGTAGAATGCCAGGGTGCGAATCGTTCTTCTTGCTTCTGGAGCATTTGCCGAGCCGACCTTGCGTTGGCTCTCCGGCAGCGACCATCAAGTCCCGCTCGTGGTAACACAGCCTGCTCGTGAAAGCGGGCGCGGGCGGCACGTGACGCCCACGCCGGTTCGCGTGCTGACCGACGAACTCGGCTTGCCGTGCCTCGAGGCCGAGAACGTCAACGTGCCCCACATCGTGGCCAGACTCCGCGCGCTCGAGGCACGTGTCGGATTGGTCATCGCCTTCGGTCAGAAGCTCGGGCCGGGCGTGCTGGGGGCCTTCGCGGGCGGGTGTATCAACCTGCACGCTTCGCTTCTCCCCAAACTTCGCGGAGCAGCGCCGATCAACTGGGCCATCGCCCGCGGCGAGGAGCAGACCGGCTGCACCGTCTTTCGCCTCGTGGAGCGGATGGACGCCGGGCCGATCCTTTCCCAACTCGCCACGCCGATTGGACCCGATGAAACTGCCGGCGAACTTCACGACCGGCTGGCCGAACTCGGCGTCCAGGTCGTGCGCGACTCCCTGGCTCTATTCGAGCGCGACGCCATCCCCGCCGGCGCGCCGCAGGATGAATCCCAGGCCACCTACGCCCGCAAGCTAGTCAAAGCCGATGGAGTGATCCACTTCGACCAAACCTCGGTCCAAGTTCTGCGGCACATCCGAGCGGTGACCCCCTGGCCGGGCGCGACCACCACCTTCCACGCCGCAGACGGCCGCTGGGAGAACGTCACCATCCTGCGCGCCCGCCCGGCAGCCTCCCCCCTTACCAAGGGGGGATCAAGGGGGGTTTTGCCCGGCGACCTCGATGACGAACTCCACGTCGTCACCACCGACACCCCCATCGAAATCGTGGAGATCAAGCCCTCCTCCGGTCGCGCGATGCCCTGGAAGGATTATGTCAACGGCCGCCGCGTCTCCCCGGCGGATCGGTTCGCTGCCTAGCGACGTGGTTTCCCAAGCAGTTGGTCAGGACCTCTCCGCTACGATCTGTCTTGCCGTGGCCCAGGTGAGCCAGTTTTCGCACCAGTAGACGAGGTTCTTCCACCGCCCGTAAGGGGCGTAGATGCGCTCGATCTGTTTGGGCCTTGCCTTGCTTCCCTTGAAATGCACCTCCGATACATGCGCGACGGTGGCGCTGTCGATGGACAACCGGTCGTGGCGACCCAGGAAGCTCAGCAGAGAATGGGCACTCGACGGTCCGATCCCGCGGATGGAACGCAGCTCAGCCAGCAGATCATCGCTGCTCACGGAAGGGTCTGCCGCGTGAGCGAAGAGCTTCTCGGGATCGAACCGCCCCTCGTCTACGTCGCGGCAGAACTTCAGCACCGACTCCGTGCGGTAGCCCAGGCGGCAGATTTCATCGAGATAGCGCTCCCCGGCGCGAAGGATTTCCGCCGGAGTCGGCCAGGCGTTCAGGCTGCGAAAGTGCGGCACGTGCGGCCCCAACTGGGCGATGCGGTTGATCATCTTGACCGCCTGCGTCCAGTTGACGTTGGTGGCGCACAGGGCCTTGATGATGTTCTCGGCCATCGACGCGGAGCGGATCAGCCGGCCGCCGCCGATTCTGGGAATGACGCCCAGCGAAGGATGCTCGTCGCAGAGCGCATAGAACTCGGAAAGGTCTTCGTGGAGGCCCAGAGTCAGGCGAATGCGACCGACTACTTCGGCCGCGGCCGCCTCTGGAAGATCCCGGCCTTCGATAGAGAGGGCCAGTCGATTGCCGCGGCGCTTGCCGCCCGCGGATTCGGTCACCGCCACGCGAATCGCGCTGCTGTTATCTCGCTCGATGACTTGAAAGCACCGTCCCCCCTCCGACCAGCTCATCGGCGCGCACTCGTGCCACCCGTGGCTCAGCACCGTGGCCTTGAGCGAAAAGCCTGGCGGAACTTTCAGGGTCTTTTGCACGGCCGAGATGCTACCGTAAGCGCCCGCGCCACCCAAACGGTCCCGCGTGAGCTCGGTTGTGTCGGACGGCGAAATCAGCGCCACATACGTTCGTCGAACTTGGCGACGAACTCGGCGTTGGAGGGGAACTTGGCCAGGGCCGCGGTGAGCTGCTCCATCGAGCGGAGTGGTCGCTCGATGAGGGAGCGGCGCATATTGCGAGGCGGTGAGAGCCTGAGAGCTCTCAACGCCCGAAGGTTTACCGCTGACCGGAAACCCTTACCGCGGTCCTCTCCCCGGTCCCGGTCCGCGTCCCGAGGGGCCCGGGGGCTCGCGGCAATCGCAGGTATCTATGCTGCCGTCGATGATCCTACACTTCCCGTGCTGCCCGCACGTATCTCCCGCTGTCAGGCCGAGGCACGACCACGCCGAAGCTGAGCCGCACCACACCACGTCCCGACCGCCGCCCGCGACGTCGTCGGGTGAAGGTTGAAGATCGAATCCGCGCCCCGAGCAGATGCAGGTACCTCGGTATTTATCGCACCCCCGAGGACATCGGCCCCGGCCGTAAGGCGCTGTCGGCGCGGATTCGACGTCGGGTTCGAGGCCCCTGGGGCAGATACAAAGGCCTCGATACCTGTAGCAGCGTGGAGAACATCGCCCCCGGTCGTACCGCGATGTCGGCGCGGACTCAGCGGTGGAGCAGATGCAGTCCGGTGCGTTCGTGCAGACTCCGGAATACAACCCCGCTTGGCATGTCTGGCCCTCGACATGGGCAAAGCACGAGGGGGACGATTCCGACCCGCACGCCTCTGGCGATGCAGTTTGGAAGACGAAACCAAAGTGTTCCACAAAGTAACAGAACGGATTGGGGGCATCGGCTGGACCCGGCGTGGCGCCGTAGGTCAGGCCGTCCGGGTGGTAGGCGCCGACCAGATGGAACTCGAATTCATCGAACAGGCATCCTGTGACCTCCCCGAACTCAGACAGTGGACCCGCGACTTGTCGGGCAGAGAGTGACGCTCTTCCACTCGGAGAGGCGACGAAGCTGTTCTGACTCCCATCCGCCGAACCCAATGCGCCTTCGCCGATGAGGTGGGCGAAATCCGGCGTGAAGCCCGGCGCCTCAAACGTGAGCAGCCAGATGGTATAGACGCCATTGGGGACGAGCCCGGAGAGGTGCGTCGTCACCCGCGTGCCCTGAGCATCGCACTTGAGGGTGGCGCTGCCCGTGACGTCGGCGAGCTCGCTCAGGCTGAGCTGATGGCCGTCCGGGGCTAGTACCGGTTCGAGAACGGTGGGTTGTTCGAGATCGCAGGGGTCCGCGTCCAGCAGGAGGTCATCTGGGGAATCGAGCGTCCCGTCCTCGGCGGTCAGAAAGTCGAGGATGAGCTCGGCGTCAGAGTTTCGCACCGGCGGATCAGCTTTACTGAACGCTGCCGACATCGCCGTCGTGGTCAATACGACAAACAGGTTGATCGTGCCTTTCATCGTTTCCTCCTTTGGACTGTTCGTCCGGGTTCGCTCTTGCCTTCTCGACTTGCCATCCCGGCATCCGAAATCGGCCGACTTCTGTCACCGCCCGAAACAATGCGGGGCCCTCGGGTCCCTGCCTCCGCACCCTTTGAGATGGTCGTCCCGATGGTGGGCTTGCGGGTCGGCCTTGGGGAGGCCGGGGTCGACTACGGCCACGACATCGCCGGCCAGCCAGGCTAGATCGGACTCGTCGCATCCGGCTCCAGCCGCGACTAGGCCCGCTGCGGTGGCCATGATGAACCGTCTGATGAGTGTGTTCATAGACGCCTCTTGGACTGTTCGCCCAGTTCGATCGTGATCAGCTCGCGGTGAAGACCGCCGCCCGCGGCAGCCTGATTGCCTTCGCCTTCTCTCCCCGCGACAATGGCACTCCTCGACCGACACGGGCCGCACTTTTTCGAGAAAACGCGTCATGTCCGCGACAGACAAGGACGAGATCACCCGCCTCCTGCTCGCAGCGGGCAACGGGGCCGCGGACGCCGTGAACCAACTGCTTCCGCGGATTTACGACGAGCTACGCAAGCTGGCCGGGGCCTGTCTGGCGGGCGAGAAACCGGGCGGCACGCTGCCAGCTACGGCCTTGGTGCACGAGGCTTATCTACGCCTGGTCCAGCAGGACACGGTGGGGTTCCAAGGCCGTGCCCAGTTCTTCGCCGCCGCCGCGACGGTCATGCGGCGGATTCTTGTCGATCACGCCCGCGCCCGGCGTCGGGAAAAGCGCGGCGGCGACGCGGTGAGAGTAACGCTCGACGAAGCCCTGGCCGTCTTCGAGCACGCGGCGGCCGACGTAACCGACCTTGATGCGGCCCTCACCGCACTGGCACAGATCGATCCACGGAAGGCTCGACTCGTGGAACTTCGGTTCTTTGCTGGCTTGTCCATGAAGGAGGGGGCCCACGTGCTGGGCGTCACTCAACGAACCGCAGAACGTGATTGGCGGTTTGCCCGAGCATGGCTGCGGGATTGGTTGGATGCGAGGTGAGCACCCAAGATTCTCAGAATAGACCGCAGACGATGCCTTCGCCGACGGCGCGCGATCCTACTTTCTGGCACCGCGTTGACGAAGTTTTCAATTCCGTTCTCGATACGCCGCCCGACAATCGTGTTGCCATCCTGGAGACGCTGTGTGGCGAGGATGCCGGTCTGCGCCTCGAAGTCATACGCCTGCTGGAGAGCGACCGACGCGTGGCGACGAGTTTTCTTGAGCCGCCGGTTGCCCCTTACCCCCCGTCCACGTGGGCAAGCAGTGCCTCGGCAGCTCCTGAACTCATGGCTTTGCAAGCGGCGCACCGGTGGGTTGGCAGGCGCGTTGGAGGATTCACCCTCGTT
>SBAX01000407.1 GCA_005240095.1 Phycisphaera mikurensis | reverse complement strand
GCCCGGCTGGATCAGATGATGGCGGCGTGAATCCCATGGCCGGAAGTCTTACACAAAAACGGCTGAATCGATTCCACTTGAACCCCGAGCCAAGACAGGCGGCCTACATCCACTGCGACTGTTCGGCCTTCTACGGAAGCGAGTCCACATTCCTATTAAGCGTGAGGGCGCCTTCGTTGTATTGGCGGCGGCGGTTGCATTTTTGATGTCGACCACCGGTTCTCTGCTGGAGACGGCAGCGCCGATACTTTGGCGCGAGAGATCAGTCCTCGCATGCTTGAGGGTTCTCGGGACGCTCTGGTGGACGCATGGCGATGCCTTGCGCGCGATATTCATCGCATGGCCAGTGGTGCAACTGACATGCGCTGTCATCGTTGCATCCCTAGCTATTCGTTGGGCACAGCGCACTTCTCCTCATGGTGTATTGACTTGGGGACCGTCATGTATCGGGCTAATGATAGTATTCTTTCCACTATTTGTGGCTCGCACTATTATCGCTTTTTTGGAGGTCTTTTTGCTAGCCATGTTGTGGACTGACAACTTATTGACCGGTGGCTACCTCGATCACATGATCATTCTCGCTGTCACTCTTGTTTTGTTCTCGCTCGGTGTTTGGACGCTCGATATCAAGCGTACAAGAATGTTAGTTGCGGCCGTCACGTGTTCTCTCGCGCTGTGGATCATCCTAATCATAGCGAGCAAACTCGCTTCGATGGCGATGCTTGCCGTTCTAACGTAGAGTTCCAGGCGACACGTGGCATGCCACGAGTCCCCGTGCCAAACATGAACTCACCATCAAGTGTGTTTTCGGTGAAGACCATACGAAGTCGGGGCGTCCACAGCCATCAGGTGTCGCGTAACCGCCCGGTAGACCACATCTTTAATCGACGGACGCGCGATGCGAATATGCTTTGGGATGAAGGTATGCGAATGGCGCGACGCAGGAGTGGAGGTCCGAAGAAGGAGAAGGTCTGGCGGCAAATTATTCCGAAGGCTCTTGGCGGACTGGATTGCCCGAGGGCGAATCCCGGCCGCACAACTCACGCTGTGTGATCCGCGCCGGCATTTTCTCGGGGCGACGAGGTGGGTTGGGTCGCGCGATGCGGGCGCCTTGTGGCGCGCTATCGGCCCGTACGGGCACCGTCTACCAAACAGAGACCAACCGGCCAGTGTCTTCTGAGTGTCTTCCAACCCGTAAAATGAACGCAGCGCCAACGGTACGCCACCGTAGCGCCAGCGGAAGGTGTTGACGAAAGCCCTTTCTGGCCAATAAAATCGCGGTCGGCGATGTCGAACGATGCGTTTTCGACGATGACCTCCTGCTCGACACGCAGGAGGTCACAGGTTCAAGTCCTGTATCGCCCAATCCAGTGGTCGGTGGCCAGTGACGTGAGGGCACTGCTCCAAGGCGCAGCGATGGATTCACCGTGTTCACACGACGGGGCACTTTCAAGTCGGCGACGGAATCAAAGGAGGCGCGCAGATGAGCATACCGAATCGACGCGAGATACTGGGGACGCTGGGGACGTTGGCCGCGGCCGGGGGATGGATCGGCCTGACCGCGGAGGAGAGCGCCGCACAGGCCCCGGCTACACCCACGCCGGGCGGGCCGAAGGAGTACAAGCTTCCGCCCCTTCCTTATCCGCCGGACGCCCTCGAACCGCACATCGATGCGCAGACCATGACCTTGCATCACGGCAAGCATCACGCGGCGTACGTGAAGGGGCTCAATGAGGCCATCGCCAAGCTGGAGGCGGCGCGTCAAGGTGGGGCGGGCAGCTCCGGGCTGGATAGCATCCGGGAGTGGACGGACTCCCTGGCGTTCAACGGCTCGGGGCACACCCTGCACACGGTGTTCTGGGAGAACATGAAGAAAGGCGGCGGAGGCGAGCCCAAGGGCGCCATCGGTAAGCAGATTGCCGGCGACTTCGGGAGCTTCGCCAACTTCCAGGCGCATTTCTCGACCACGGCCAAGAAGGTGCAGGGCAGCGGCTGGGGTATCGTCGCCTGGGAGCCGCTCAGCGGGCGGCTCATCGTCCTGGGTGCGGAGAAGCACCAGAACCTGACCATGTTCGGCTGCGTGCCTTTGCTGGTGCTCGACGTGTGGGAGCATGCCTACTACCTGAAGTATCAGAACAACCGCGGCGGCTACGTGGACGCGTTCTGGAACGTGATCAATTGGGACAACGTCGATTCGCGCCTTGCCGCAGCGATGAAGCTGACCGCATAGTGCGCGACGAAGCTCATCGCGGCGCGAGCAGTATGGACATGAATTAGAGGCGGGGCCATGAGAGGAACCTTATCCTTGCGGCGTACACGCAAGCCGACGCGCCAGATGGGCACGGCGATCCCGGGCTCGGTGGCCGGGAGACGCATCCTCCATCAGGTTCTCTCCATTCCCACCGCGCCCTTTGCCGAGCACAAAGTCATTGAGTACATCGAACGCTTCTGTCGAGCGCGCTCGGGTGTGCGGCTGAGTCGCGACGAGGCGGGGAACGTGCTGGTTCGCGTGCGTAAGGGCTCGCGCGTCGTACGCCGGCCGGTGTGCATCACCGCACACGTCGATCATCCCGGGTTCGTGGCTGACAAGATGCTGCTCAACAGCCACGTGCAGGCCTTCTGGCGGGGGGGCGTGCCGCCGGAGTACTTCGTGCGTTCCAAGGTGCGGTTCGATGTGAACGGCACGTGGGTCCGGGGGATCATTCGCTCTGTACTGGTTCGCCCGCGGAACGGTCAGTCGCGCGTGGACACGGCCAGCATCAAGGTGGAGCGCGATATTCCGCGGGGCGCTGTGGGCATGTGGGACTTTCCCGATCCGGTGGTTCGCGGCACGCGAATCTACGCCCGGGGCTGCGACGACCTGGCGGGCGTGGCGGCCATGCTCTCCGCGATTCACGAGCTGTCCCGTAGTGGTAAAACCTGCGACGCGTACTTTCTTTTCACCCGCGCGGAGGAAGTGGGCTTCATCGGGGCCATCGCCGCCTGCCGGCTCAAAACGATCCCCTCGAAGTGCTTCATCGTGGCCATGGAGACCAGCTCCGAGCGGCCTTTCGCCAAGATCGGCGACGGCCCGATCCTGCGCGTCGGCGACCGCGCAAGCACCTTCACGCATGCCGCCACCGCTTACTGCCACCGCGTGGCACGCGAACTGGCCCGAGACGATTCGAGCTTCAAATACCAGCGTAAGCTCATGGACGGCGGCACGTGCGAGTCTTCGGCCTACTGTGCCTTAGGCTACGAGGCCACGGGCATCTGCATCGCCCTGGGCAACTACCACAACGTGGACGCCAAGAAGCGGAAGCTCGCCCCGGAGTATGTAGACCTCAACGACTACGACAACGTGGTGAGATGGTTCGTAGAGCTGGCCCGTTCGCCTTATCCCTACACCGGCCGCGATGAAGCGCTGGACAAGCAGCTCGCCGGGCTCGAACGGGATTACCGTGGCCTGCTCCGCCGGACGGTCGGCGGTCCGCAGCGCGGGTGATCACGCCGAAATTGCCGCATCGACCACGCCGTCTGCTGGTGGCCTTGCCGCCAGCATGTTCTCGTAGACGCGGGTCTGCTGCTCGATGAATCGCCGCATGCTGAAAGCCTCGTAGGCCTGGCCGCGAGCGACCTCTTTCAACTTTCCTTGCGAGTCGCGATCCTGCAGGCGCTGTACGATATCCACCACCACGCCCTGGCGCGGGGGGGGCTTAAAGAGCAGTCCGTTGACCTTGTGGGCGATAAGTTCCGCAACGGAGGGAACGGCGGAGGCAATGACCGCGACGTTGGCGGCCATGGCGAAGGAGATGGCGGTCGAAGAGACGTCGCCGTAGGGGGCGGTGAGCAAGACATCCGAGACCGCGATGATCGCGTCAAGGTCATGGGCGTCACCCGTGCTGATCAAGGTAGGTCGGCTAGGCAGGCCTGCCCCAACGCGAGCGATGCGCCGGGCTTCGAGTGAGCGCCCCGGTACGATCATGTTGACGTTGCCCGCAAGGTGGTTGACCAAAGCCGCGGCCGAGAAGGCTTCGAACGCGCCGCTGCAGCGGGTCATCGGCGGCGAGGTGACGATCAGCGTGTGGTCGCGGGGCACGCCGAGGGTCTCGCGCAGGTCGCTTCGCCGATGGCGGTTGATGCTCGAAAAGTCGATGCCCGGGCGGATGACCACGCATCGCTCCAGAGGCACCCCACGTTCGACGAGGCGACGGCGAACGATTTCGCTGGAACAGACCACGGCAAGACGAGAAGAGTGCGTCAGTGCTCGAAGCGCTTTATGGTGCTGAGCCACAAGGGTGGGATCGAACAGTTGCAGCACGACGGGCCGATCCGCTCCGCCGGCGTGTCCCGCAATGGCCGCCGGCAATCCCCAGGCGTGGATGAGATCAGTTCCGGTGCGCTCCGTAAACCGCCGGATCGAGGGCGCCGAAAGGACCGACAACGGCAGAGGGGCATGTAGAAGCTCAACCGACAGCCCCTTGGCTGCCCCTGCGGGATCAATCGCCACGACGACCTGACGAAAGCGATCTGACGGAAGTCGGTGGAGCAGCGCGGTTAGCGCCAGGCGCTGCTCCCACTCGATCGAGGCGTCCACCAGGTGACAGACGGTTGTCATGGGAGCTACGGCGTGGATTCCGGCGGCTTCTCGAAGTCCTCCAGGGTGTGGTCGTGGAACAGGCGGGCGATCTGCACGGCGAGCTTGGCGGTAAGTTCGCGGGCGATGGCGTCCTTGTTCTTTGCCGAAGCCACGGCCGCCCCGGTCATGCTGGCGCTGACATGGCGCCCCTCGGGCGTTTCCGGCCAAACGCGAACCCTGCGGCGATCCTGTTTCTGGCCCGCGTCGACGACCTTCACCGTGACCGCAAAGTGTGCCGCATTGCTGGCGTCGACGATCATCTCATCGGCCAGAAAGCTCCTCACCTCGATCCACAGCACCTGCTGGGCCCCGGCCAGTTCGCCGATCTCACGGCAACTCTTCTTGGAAAAATCCGGCAGGGTCTGGCGCAAGGAATCTTCCGTGGCCAGCGGCACGATCCGCGTAGCCGACCCGGTTCGCAGCAGCTCCTGAGTTACGTCATCCCAGAGGTAGCGGCGGGCCGCGGGCCAATCGATGCGCTCGTGGACGTCATCCACAAACACCATCACCGGGCCCTGCGTCAGGCGGAACTGAGCGTCCACTTTGGTGCTGCACCCGCAAGCACTGACCCCTACGAACAGCACCAGCGCTGCCGCTGTCCGACGTCCATCGCCGGCCTCCTCACCCCTCTCCCTCTCAGGGAGAGGGGCTGGGGGTGAGGGTAAAGGCGTCCGGCATCGATGACGCGTGCGCTTCTGTGAGCCGCATGCTTCGACCCTCACCCTACCCTCTCCCTGCCAGGGAGAGGGGGTGTTACGCGACAACGGTGTGCTCATAGAACTTTCGGGCCACCATCTCGGCGAACTTGCGGTAGGTGGCCTCGCGGATCTGGGGGGCGTTGGTGGCCGTCAATGGAACCGGCTGATCGTCGGGGTGAACACATTCGACAGGGAGAAGCTCATAGCGACGCTGGGCGACTTCGGCGTGGATGTCGTGCACCGACACGGAAGCCTGGATCCGCCCGCGGAGAAGCTGCGGCGCCTGGGGGTCGCGAATCTGGAACTCGAGCAGCTCCAGATAAACGACGTAGTCGGCGTTGAACTGCCGGCCCACGGCGTAGGGATCGATCTGGGCGTCGATGTTCTTCTGCAGGAAGTCCTCCACGTCGCGGGGATCGACGACCTGGGTACCCAGCTGCCGTTGGGCCATCTCGGCGTAGATCTTGTCGCCGATGTAGGTGGCCAGTTCGAAGCGGGCGTGGGGATAGTCGAAGAGCGTGGCGGGCTGGGCCCAGACCAGCACGGCCACGCGCTTGCCGGCGAGCTTGTCGAACTCGGGCATGACTTTCTTGGTCGGCTCGACGAGCACCGCCAATGGGGTAAGCAGGTTGCACG
>SBAX01000288.1 GCA_005240095.1 Phycisphaera mikurensis | reverse complement strand
TCTCTGACGAATGTCGCCAGGATCGCGGCTCGCATCTCGCCGCCGCAGCCTTGGAACTCGCCCGCCGCGACGCCGCGTTGGCACCGCAGCCCCCGATTCCCGGCGACCGCGTCGGCATGGTCTTAGGCTGTGCCCTCGCCGGTCAGTCGGGCATGATCGACTTCGCCAACGATGTCCGCGAGCAGTCCCCCCGCTTCGTGAGCCCCATCCGTTTTCCTCAGACCGTGGGCAACTACATCGCCGGCGCCCTGGCCCGGGGCTACGACATCCGCGGCCCCAACTCCACGCTGGCAAGCGGCATCGCCTCCGGCCTCGACGCCGTAGTCGAAGCCCGCGCCATCCTCCTTGCCGGACGGGCCGACCTCGCCTACGCCGGCGGGGTCGATCGCCTGACCTCACAACTGGCTGGCGGACTCGCTCGGCCCGGCGTTACGCTCAGCGACGGGGCCTGCTGGTTCGTTCTCGAGCGAGAAACCGAAGCCCAGCGCCGTGGAGCTCGAGTACTCGCCACCATCGATGATGCCGTAGTGAGCCCGGCTTTTCATTCCGTCGCCGGGACGAAGCAGGCCGGTGCGCTGCACATCGAAGCCTGTATCGGCTGTTGCTTAGGCGCGCTCAGCGCCGGCGCACTCGCCGCAGGGCTGGGCGCGGCCATGAGACACGCCTTGCCCGCCAGGGCAAAGCCGGATGCGACAGAAAGCGAATTCCTTGTTCATGCGATGGACGCCGGGCGTCGAACCACCCTCGGCGTTCGCGTCGCGCGCTAGGGGGAGGATTCAGCCTGCCTCCCCAGGGCCCAGGTACCCAAGCACGCCGTAAGGAATGCCCCCGCCACGAGCATCAGGCTCAAGGAGATCAGCATGTCGTCCTCAAAGCGGTGGAACTTTTCGATGATGACGTGAGCCAACGGGTTGTAGTCGGGCACGCGCACCAGCGCGCAAGCCGCAACGTCGGAGAGCGAAAGCACGGTGACGACGCTCGCGGCCGCCAGCAGCAGCGGAGCGAACATCGGCAGGGCAATGTGCTGAAAGGCCGTGGCCGCGTCCGCTCCGTCCACCTGGGCCTGCATACTCAGCTCGCTGCGGTGCCACCATGATGTCACCGCCCAGGCAAGCATCATCACCCAGGCATAGCGCCCCACATAGCTCAGCAGCACAATCGGCCAATGGTCATAGAGCCACCCGAAGACGGAGTTATTGTACGCCGCCACCAGCGCCGTGCCGGCCAACGCCCCCGGCAGCGCCCCCGCCAGCACCGTCCATACGATGAGCCAGCGCCGCGTTCCCGCGTGGCGCACGGTCGCCCAGCCCATGACGAAACACGCCGCCCCCGCGGCCACGCAGACCGCCAATGACCAGAGCAGGTCTCTCCAATAAGTCTGCAGGGCCAGGACTATCGCGGAACTTGACGACAACTTGCCGGCCAGCGCGGCGATGGGCAGGGCATTCCCAAGAAGGAGAATGATCCATGCCGCCAGCGGCATGATGACGCCGCGGCTTACCACCTCCGTTGCCTCATCGGGGTCGGCCCACGTCCGCCGCCACAAGCCCGCAACGCCCGCTAGAAGCAGAGCGATGAGGATCATCCCCGGCAGCGCCGGCAGGACCGTGTCCAGCGGGTTCCGCGAGTTCTGCGCCCAGCCGAGCAGCTCCGTGGCATACACGATCAGCCCGCAGGCATGCGGCACCCCATACTCGCCGAAGAACAGGACGAACAGAATCAGCGCCGCCAGCAGCACGTGCCGCGCCAGCAAAGGTCTCGTCGCCACGAGCATGGCCCGAAACGGCGTTGTGCACAGAAGGGCGGCTTCATAAGCCCCTCTCCCGCCGTGCCGCCATCCCGCTGCGATGAGCCACGCCGGAATCGGCCAGGCCCACGCCGCCCAAATCGCCACGCAGCGCAGCTCTCCGGGCACGCCCGTCGGCAGCAGCCGGTCCCATCCAAAGCTGTACACCATCGGCGGACAAAGCAGACATCCCAGAGCCGCGCCGGCAAACAAGGCTCGCCCCGCCCCGCGCCGCGCATGAGCCAGCACGACCGCCGCGGGCATCGCCAGCAGGAGACAAAGCACCACCGCCGCCGCGGACAGCAGGCTGCTTTTGCCAATGAGTCCCGCCGACCGCCATGAGACCACCACCGCAGCGCTCTCTGACGTCGCACGGAAACAGGCTTGCACTAGCGCCGCACCGGGAAGGACAAAGGCGGCGAGAAAGATCAGCCACGCGGCGACGCGAACGATGCGGCCAAGCAGACCTGCAGTCACCGGATGAGCACTTCGCGCACGGCCGTCTCACTGGCGGCCATGGCATCCACCACGGCGTCGTAGTCCATCACCGACTCCGCCGGCCAGGTCATCTTCAACTCCGCTCGGAGCGCCTCGCGAACCGGCACGTGCCGGGCATCGCTTTCCGCCAGCAGCCTCTCGACCCTCTGCGAAATCAGAGAATCCACCAGCTTTCGACCCTCCGCCGAGTTCGGAGCACCCCGGATCATCGCCACCGAGCAGGGAATCAGCAACGTGCCCCCCGCGCCTAAGTCCGGATACACAAGATCAAGGGACGCCCCACCGCGCTGTGCCACCCACACGTCATCCGAGTCCGTCACCGCAAAGTCTGCCTGTCCGGCCATGACCGCCCGCACCGTGGCGCTGTTGCCATCTGCGATGTGCACCCCGCCGTCGCGCAGGGCTTCCAGGAACGCGCGCCCCCGCTCGTTGCCCCATCGCGCGAACATCGCCGCCACGTGCCCCCGCGTCGTGCCGAACAACGGGTTGGCCAGCGAAACCCGTCCCGCAATCTCCGGTTTGGCCAGCTCTTCCCATTTCTGTGGGACTTGCTCACGCGGCGTGCGCTGCGGATCAAACGCGATCACCCGCGCCCGGGCGGCATATCCCGTCCACCGATTCTCACCATCCTTGAACTTCGCCGGGATGTCTGCCGCCGATGGCGGCGCATAGCCTTCAAGCAAACCTGCCCGGGCCAGGGCGATGGTATTGAAGATTTCGCTGGACCACAGCACGTCCGCCTTCGGCCTGCCCGCATCCGCCTCCCGGATGATCCGCTGGATCAGCCCCGTAGTCTTTCCCGCCTCCGAGTCGTAAACGGCGCGGACTTCAACGCCGCTGTCGCGCCCATACTGCTCCAAAATGGGCCGGGCAAACGCCTCGTCGATGCTGCAGTACACCGTAACCTGCGCCTTGCCCACGGACGCATCCTCGCCTCGCCCGCAACCGCAGCAGAGAACAAGCCACGCAGCCGCAACGCTGCGCAGCCCCGCACCGCGAAACGCAACGCCTCGCGTTCCTCCGCCTCCTTCGTCCCTCCGTCCCCACCCTTCGTCGCTTCGTGGCTTCGTCGCTTCGTCGCTTCGTCTCATCCGTTGACCGTCCCCACGATTGCGGCTACAGTCCCTTCGCTCGCACGTCGCTTCGTATACGTGCGCCTGCCCCCATCGTCTAGAGGCCTAGGACACCGGCTTTTCATGCCGGCGACAGGGGTTCGAATCCCCTTGGGGGTGCATTTCTCGGATATGTCGCGGCTCGCATTTTCTTGCGCTGCATTGCCCACCGGCGCGTCGTAAGTCCCTGTTTTCAACGAGGTTTGCGCATCGTCGGGATCGCCGCTCATCTTTGCAATGCGGCGCGACCCGTTGCGACCGTCTGTACCAGAAAACGGCAAGCATTCCGGCAAGACATTTTCGTCGGTTCCGGTTGCCCGGAGCTGTTCGGCCGTCGGGCCGGTCAACGTCGGCAAACGATCGACGGCATTTTCGAGGGATTCGCGGAACGTGCAGGCGTAAACGTCGGCGGTCATGTTCACCGTGGCATGGCGCATCAACTCTTTGGCGGTCCGTAGATC
>SBAX01000201.1 GCA_005240095.1 Phycisphaera mikurensis | reverse complement strand
CTGCCCAAGGAGGCGAACTTCTGCGCCATGCTCGTTGATGCCCGCTCGCCCGGCGTGGAGCGGACCAAGATCGCCGGCAAGATGGGCATCCGCGGCAGCGAGACGGCTGTAATCAACTTCCACGACGTGTTCGTGCCCGCCGCGCACCTGCTCGGCCAGCGCGGCCAGGGCTTGGGTGTGTTCCTCTCCAGCCTCAGCCGCGGGCGCATCGGCATCGCCGCCCAGGCTACGGGCATCGCCGAAGCCTGCCTGTCCGAGATGGTCGCCTACGCCAGACAGCGCGAGCAGTTCGGCCAGCCCATCGGAAAGTTCCAGGCCATCGGGGATATGATCGCCAACAGCGCCGTGGAGTTCGAAGCCGCCAAGCTGCTCACCTGGCGTGCCGCCTGCAACGTCGATCGCGGGCTCACCGATCGCAGCGGCGGCTCCATGGCCAAGCTCTACGCCTCCGAGGCCGCCAACCGCATCGCCTACCGCGCCGTGCAGGTCCACGGCGGCGCCGGCTACGTCCACGAATGTCGCGTCGAGCAGCTCTACCGCGACGCCCGCGTCACCACCATCTACGAAGGCACCAGCGAAATCCAGCGCATCGTCATCGCCCGCGAACTCGCCAAGGCCTAGGGCGAAAATGAACATTAGGATCAGGCCTTGCGGGAGGGCGAGGGCTTCGGCGGTGAGCTCAGCCGAACCGCTCCTGCCGAGCCGCGGCTCCCCGGGAGGCTCGCCCTCCCGAACTGCTTCACCCGCTAATCAGGATTCCGGCAGGACCAACGTCTGCCCGACCTGAAGCTGCGTCGGATCGCCGTGAACCACATTCTTGTTGAGGGCGTACAGCTCCTTCCAGCGGGAGGCGTTGCCCAGCTGGTCCTTGGCGATGCGATAGAAGCTGTCACCTGCCTGCACCTTGTAGGTGCGCTTTCCTCCGGCTGTTGTCTTACCGGCTTTGGAAGGCGCAGCTGTCGCGACTTTGGAGTCGGCGTCGGGAGGGAGCGCCGGGATCTTCACGATCGTGCCCACCGCCAGCCGACTTTGGTCGCCAATCTGCGGATTGGCCTCGGCGAGGATCCTGGCGTATTTGGACGACCCGTAATACGTCTGCGCCAAGGTCGCGAGCGTATCGCCGGGCTGCACCTTATGGGTGTCCGTGGAAGCGGTGCGGGCATCGGCCGGCGCCGGGTCGGACTTGGCCGAGGATGGCCCACTCGGGGGCGGGTTGGTGACGCTACGAGGTTGGCTCGAGGCTGCAAGCGGGGTCGCCAGCGGTACGCTTTCGGTCGGGCCCGGTGCCGGCGGCATGGCAGCACTCGCCACACTTGGTAGCGCAGATGAGGTTGACGGGGTCTCCGCAGCGCGCTCCGGAGTCGGGACAGCGCCGGCAGGTACCGACGGCTTCGGCTCGAGCTTGGGCTCGTTGATAGGTTGGCCGCCGGGCGTCAAGGAGGTCACTTCCGCGCCCGGTTGGGGCTGGGCTGGACGCGGGGCATTCGGGCTCACAGACGCCGGACCAACCGGCTGGTCCGCAGGCTTGCCGGCCAGGCGATTGTCACGGGGAGTGCTGTTTGCCGGATTGGGCTTCGCCGCTCCATCCTTGTTGGTAATAACCTGTCGCGGTTTGGCCGGCGTCGCAGGCTTGGACGGCGCCGTCTTGCCAGCGTTGGGATTGGCCGGCGTCGGGGCCGCGGCCACGGGAATCGGGGCTTCGCCCTTTCCACGGAAGAGAAAGTACCCGCCGGCGGCGAGTACCACGACCATCGAGATAACCACACCGAGCTTCACATCCGTGCGCATGATGCACTCCTTGCAAGAGCCAACCGCCTGGATACTGGTTGCAACTGCCGCGACATGGCGCCGCGCGTCCGTGCGTGGACTGGGGCCCTCCCTGAACGACGGCGGCGTTTCCTTATGCGAATCGCCGCATCTCAAACTAGAGTGTAAATCACGCCGCGATCGGCGTCAAGGCGCAAGGCGCGGCGATGCTTCGGGCTTCGGGCGTACCTTGCGGGAGCCTTCCGCGGTATACTGCCGGGAGCGACGCCGATTCGGCCGTTGTATCGGCTCGGCCGCGTGTGGAGGCCCGACGGCCGGCGGCGCGGCACCCGCATGAGCACTTGGTAGCACGTTGAAAACCGAGCTCCGGCAACGCTTACGAAAGGTCCTGGCGGGTATCCACCCGGAACAACTGGCCGCCAAATCCCAGCGTGCCTGCCAGTTGCTGAGCGAACAACGCGAGTACATGAGCGCCGAAGTCATCATGGTCTTCCTGTCCCTGCCTACGGAGATCGACACTTCGCCGATCGTGCTTCGTGCGTGGCAGGACCGCAAACGCGTCCTGGCTCCCAAGGTGAGCTGGAGCCAGCGGCGGATGCTGCCGGTGGAGATCCGGTCGCTCACCGAAGAGGTGTCCGACGCCAGCATGGGCATCCGGGAGCCGGTGTCGGGGATCCCCTTTCCCATCCCCCTGATCGACCTGGTGATTGTTCCGGGACTGGGCTTTGACGAGTTCGGCAACCGCCTGGGCCGCGGACGGGGCTTCTACGATCGCTTCCTGGCCCACCCCGAGTTTCGCGGCGTGTCCTGTGCCATGGCCCTTGAGGAGCAGATGACCACCTCCATTCCCGTGGGACCTCTCGATCGCCGCGTGGACATGCTGGTCACCGACCAGAAGGTCCGCCGGTTTAGCCGCTGAGCTTGGGCAAATAATTAGCCATTCCGAAGTTTTTAGTTGACAAGCCTGAACTTACCGCTACGCTCCGCGGGTGATGCTTGCGCCCGCGATCTCGATTCTCTGCATGGCCTTCGGTCAAGCCCCGGCCGAGGAGCGAAAGCGCCCCATCGACGGGGTCAGCGACAACTCGTTTCTGATTGAGGAGGCGTACAACCAGGAGCCTCGCGTCGTGCAGCACGTTTTCACGGCCCAGTTTGGGGCGGATCATCGCGGGGAGGCGCACTCCCGCAGCTGGGACCTGAGCTTCACCCAGGAGTGGCCCATCTTCAGTCAGACGCATCAATTTGCGTACAGCGTTCCGTATTCCTTTCTAGACGAGGACGCCGAGCACGACAGCGACATCGGCGACGCTTCGCTGGCCTATCGCCTGCAGCTCCTGACGGAGAGCGATGACCGGCCGGCGATTGCCCCGACGCTGGAGCTGATCCTTCCGACCGGCGATGAGGATCGGGGTTTCGGCACGGGCGAGGTCGGCTACGGCTTCGTCATCCCGGTGAGCAAGACGCTCGGCGAGCGGGTGGCCGTCCATTTCAACGCCGCGGTCACCTACACGCCCAACGCCCGGATGAAGTTCTCCGACGGAACGCGGTCGTCCGAGTTGGATCTCCTGGAGTACTCGCTGGGCGGCAGCCTCGTGTACGCGGTGACGGACACCTTCCATCTGCTCGTGGAAGCGGTGTGGAATTCGAGCGAGGGCCTGGAGGAGAAGAAGACCCGCGGGGAGCATGGGCGTCTGTACGCCGACCGCGACCGCGGCGAGGAAGTGGTCATCTCCCCGGGCCTGCGCTGGGCGTGGAACCTGCCCGGCGACCTGCAGATTGTCCCGGGAATCTCCTTCCCTATCGGCCTGTCCGAGGACGCCACGGATTACGGCGTGTTCTTCTACTTCTCGGTGGAACATCCCTTCTAAGCTCATTGATTGATCGCCCTTCGCCCGTGGTTGACGGAGAAACCGTCAGCGTGTTGAATGCCGCCTGAGGGCGATTAGCTCAGTTGGCTAGAGCGCCTGCTCGACACGCAGGAGGTCACAGGTTCAAGTCCTGTATCGCCCAATCGACGTAAGTCATTGAAGGATCAAGACTTACGGCACGCCGGCGATCGGCCCACACTTACAAGAACCCCAGCACGACAAGACGGAGGTATACTTCTACGACGGACAACGGAACGTCCAGATTAACAACGGATCGGGTACCATGGTCCAGCAGTTCATCCACGGCACGCAGTACATCGACGAGTTGGTTATGGTGAGGGCCAAGGACAAGGGCGACCTCTACGTTCACCAGGACGCCAACTGGAGCGTCATCGGCGCCACCGACTTAGGCCGGCATGTCGTCGAGCGCTCCGTCTATACACCCTACGGTGAGCTCACCGTCCACCAGGACACGGGCTTTGGTGATCGCGATGGCGATCAGGACGTGGATTCAACCGACAAGGGGACCGTGGGCACGACCTGCACCGGCACAGTCACCGGAAGCTGCCGAATCCTCGACCTGGACTTCGACGGAGACTATGACTCAACAGACGCCACGAAGTTCGACGCTCTGACGCAGGGCGCCATGCGCCATCCGGGCCGACCGGCGACCAACGTCAGCCAGCCCTTCGCTCATCAGGGCTTGCTCTTCGAGCCCGAGCTCGCCCAGTACCAAAACCGCGCGAGGCAGTATGATCCAGGAAAGAGGCGGTTCGCGCAGCGGGATCCCCTATCGCTCGCAGCTAACCCGCTACGCGTGTTACGCCTTCTTGATCCACGAGGAACTCTCTATTGTTTCCCATCAAGTAATCCGTTAAGTGGGTTGGATCCATTTGGCTTGTTCAATGTCGGTGCTTGCATCGCCTATTGTGGTGGGAGGCTGGCCGGTTGCCTCGCCGCGATAACGGCACCAAACTGCACCAACGTCGGAAAGTGCACGGTGAAGTACAAGGCATGCGAGACTAGCTGCGGTAATGCGGATGTAGATTCACAGCAAGGGGACGATAAGGGCCCGCCGCCATACGGCCCGGGCTTCCCTTACGATCCTTGGCCGCCATAGGCAGCGATCCGATGGTTATTAGCATCTACGCGCGCGTAAGCAAGGAATCAGTTGCTCGTCATGGAATTGAAATGGCTTACGGCGGGGGCGGGGCAGATTGTCAGAATCGGTTCATGATAGCTCGGGGAATCGGACATGATTCCAAGCCCCTGGCCTTGGGAATGAGGATCCGGCTGGCGTTGTGACAACTGACGCAGACAGCGCGCAACGCTCCCCTCATCGGAAGCGTGCTTCCGCGTTGCCCCGAATGCGGTCGAGATGCTCTCGACGTCAATAGTGACGTCCTCTTGGCGTGGGAACGCCCAAGAGATGGCACCTTGGTAGTCAGGTTCGCGAGAACTCTTTGGGTGGGCGTGTATAGCTCGGGGTTGTTGGGAATCGGCGAGTGAGAGACTTCCCGCTGTGGGAACGGAGAAGGTTACTCATTTCCTCGGAGCAGCGAG
>SBAX01000219.1 GCA_005240095.1 Phycisphaera mikurensis | reverse complement strand
CCTGCTCCGCCGTCATGCCACACCTCCTTTCGGTTGGAGGATGGCATCGGCCTGCTCAACCATTTCGCTTGAGCAGAACTAGCGCTGTAGTGTTAGTTGCACCTTCCGCACTTGTCGCGGCAGAAGCCCTGCGTGTTGCACGTACCCGTGGTGCACGTGCCGCCATCACACTGGCCGCTGTTATCGCAGGGGATGCCCGGGCGAGTACCGCCCACGCACATGCCGCAGTGCTTGTTCGACGTGCACAGTTCACCCGTTCGCGGACCGGCCGAGCAGGTCTGCAGGCACAGATTGCCGCCGGCGCAAGGATTGGTACCGCTGCACGGCGTGGCGTTGCAGACAACCGTCGACGGGCACGGGCACGGACCGCTGTACGGATAGGCTCCCAGCTTGACGTTGGCGACGATGGCCTGGATGTCCAAGGCGTCTACGTCCCGGTTAAGGTTCGGCAGGTTCGGCTGAACCTGAGCCTCAAGGTGCTTGGGCGCACCCACGGCCTTCTTGAAGTTGTTCACCGCCCCCACCACGTCGATGGCGTTGGGCTGCCCCGCGGCCAGCGGGGCGAAGCCTGCGGCGATATCGCCCGCACGACGCGTCTTAATGGTCACCTCGGCGGAGACGTTGGTGCAGGTGCCTTCGCTGCCCTTGCAGTCGCTGCCGTACGCCCGGACTGCGTACGTGGAGCTGGGCAGGATTTCCGCCCCGATCACGTTGACCAGTTGTCCGGGCTCATTCTCCCAGTCGTCGTAGTACGGCGTGCACTGCAGACGCGAGGCACGGTAGTTGCCGAAGCCGGGCAGCTCCTGGGCCTCCAGATAGGTGAATGGCGGACCGACCCAGCGAGCGCATTGGTTTCCCTCGCCAGCAGCCGTGCAAGTCACCGACTCATAGGTGCCAAAGTCCGGCGGCGGACAGCAGCCATTGTTGGACGGGTCGGGGTTCTGCAGTTCGAGCATAGCGATCTGGATCGCCGATGATCCGCTACCCCCCGTTGCGATTGCCGGCGGGACCATGCGGAAGGTCAGCGCCCGAGTTCGGGCCGTGCAGATGTTCTGCCCAATGTCCCCTCCCGGACAATCCCAGGTCGGCGTGCGGGGAGGATCGCCCGTAGTTGCTTGCGGGGACCAGAAGCCGGCGAAGATGGTGTAGTCGCCGCCGGTCAGGTACGCCGCATCGTGCTGGCCGACGGTGCAACCGATCGTGTAGCCAGACCCCGCGAGCGTTGTCGAGCCCCCGCTGCTGAGCGCGCTCTTGGTTATGGTGTAGCCGCCTCCACTTTGGGCGCTCGCCGGCCCCGCGCTGACTGCAACACACAGTGCTGCAGTGATCAGCCGGCAAGCAGTGGCACGCGCCGGGGCGGGCGGGTCGCTTAGCCGCCCCGGCGGTGCCGCAGGAGGTAAAGAGGCCGACTGAGATACATTTCTGCGGTGGCGAGTGGCAAGGTGGCGGGACAGGACGACAAATCGCCGTTTCACCATTGCCGTTGGGCGATAATCGATTGTTTCCTGAAACCTCATCGGGAACCTCCGTTGTCGTTCAGAAGTTGCTCGACGGCCGAGAGGCGCGATTCGAGCTGGCGATTCTGTTCTTCCAGATCCCTAACGCGGCAATCCTTGTCCTCTAGAAGCTGATGAAGGCCCTGAATCGCGGCGAGGGCCACGCCGGACGTGTCTAAGGCGGCGAGGTGTCTGTCGTCCTCGCCGGTGCCGAAGGCGGCATGGAAGTCCTGCGCCGTGGGACCGATGTGCGCTACGGAACCGTCCTGCACCTTGAAATTCCAGCGACTGATGGGGACTTCAGCAAGGCGTTCCAACACGGATTGCCCATCCAGCGGCGTGAAGTTCTCCTTGGCGTCGCGGTCGGACGAGTCGGTCCAGACGCCTCCTGTGGTCAGGTAGGCGCCGGTCGAAGTGTTGATGAACCGCCCGGCAGGGATACTCACCGTGCTGTTGGTTCCGAGGTAGATGCCGCCTGAGGCACGAACGAGGAACTGATTGGGACCGGTGGACTGGAAGTCGGCGTTCGTTGAGTCCGCCCAGGCGAACGTACCTTCGTCGCCGTCGAAGTCACCGCCACCGACCGTCGCGGCATCGCGCACCTTGGCCTGTCGCCCGGCCGCAAAACCATACGCACCACCGGCTAGGTTTAGATACCCACCGGGGACAGCCGAGTAGATTCCGCCGGCGCTGTTTCGGTAGCCTCCTGCGACGGTGGTGGCAAAAGCGGTGGCCTTGTTGTCGTAGCCGCCGCCGACTGCGGAGTAGTCGCCATGCGGCCAGTTGCCCGAACCCCCCGCGGCCGTGGCATACAGTGCGTTCGCCCAGTTAACTGCCCCGCCACCGACCGTTGAACCTTCAGCGACGGCGCTATTCCCCCAGCCTCCGCCCACCGTTCCGCGGAGTCCCCAGACTCGGTTCCCAGCGCCGCCGCCAACAGTACCCAAATCGGCGCGCACCTCGTTGTATCGGTCGGCGATGGTATCCACCCCGCCTCCACCGGCGATGGTGGCCCCCACTACGCCGCTCAAAACGGAGTTACCGCTCCAGCCGCCGATGACGTTGGACGACGTGAGTCCACTGCTGAACCCGGAGGGCGCTTCCGGATCCAGACGCAACACGCGGTTGCCCCCGGGGAGGAACTCAATGGCGTCGCTCGAGCTGATCGTTTGCGGAACGCCGGCGCCGTCAATGGTGATCGTGTTTCCGCTGGCGATGGCCCCGCTGGCGTGGATGTTGCCTGCAACGTCTAACTGTTCACCCGGGGCGTTGGTCCCAATGCCGACACCACCGGCGGCGCGGATAAGAAACTGATCGGGCCCGGTGGAAACGAAGTTCGCGTCCGTCGAGTCGGCCCAAACGAAAGTACCTTCGTCGCCATCGAAATCGCTGGAGCCCAACGTGTCTCGCACCTTCGCGGATCGCCCTCCGGCGAAGCTGTACTCGCCACCGGCCACATTGGAGTTGCCGCCGGGTACGGCGGACCACCGTCCCGGGGCCTTGTTGGACTGCCCGCCGGCGACGACTGCGTTACTTCCCGCCTCGTTGAGCTGACCGCCGCTGACCACCCCATTCGGGCTGGCGGCATTGCCGAATCCGCCAGCGACGGTTGCGTAGACTCCATTCGCGGTGTTGTCCTCGCCCCCGCTTACGGTTCCAAAATGGTTGGCTACTTCGTTGGGGAATCCGTCCTCGCCGCCGCCGGCGATCGTGGCTCCGGTCACTCCGGATGGCACAATGTTGCCACCATAGCCGCCAACAAGGTTTGGGCTTGTGGCGTTGGTCTCTATGCGGAGTGCTCGCCCGTCTGCGACGTGAAGTTCGAGGTCGGCGTCGGAGGTAATGGTATGCGCCGTTCCATCAACGACGACCGATGAACCGCTGGCGATGGTCCCGCTGGCATGGATGTTGCCGACCACGTCGAGCGATTCGCCGGGGACATTGGTTCCGATGCCGACGCTTCCGTTGCCATCGACGTAGACGGCATCGATTGGGTTGCCGTCGTCTGCGTCAAGGGAGTACCCATCGCCGCCTCCACCGGTTGCCGCCGTGGATTGCAGCGTGCCGTCTGGAAACTCGAAACCGCCGCTCATCGAACGGATCACACCATTGACCGTGAGCGGATCACTCGGCTGGCCGGTTCCGATACCCACACGTGTGATGCTGGGAGTCGCCGCCGAACACAAGGCAGCGCACATGGTTTGAGCCTCGCTGGCACACTGCGCGTCCCACGTCACATTGCAACAGTACGGGTCTGAGTTGCAGACGGTGGTCTCACAAGTTGGATCGTTGCAGCCTGTGCCGCCATGCGCGGCGCAGCAGTCCGTCGAGGGCGGGTCGTAGGTTACCGCCAGCGCCGACTCCTCCAATGCGAGCCCGGCGCCTCGGGCGAGGAACTGGAAAGCCGGGAAGGCGGGCGAACGCCCGTCGATGCGAATGGCCGCGCCGGGCTTGCTCGGGTCCTTGTCTGTGTGACGGAAGTTCACATCAAGATTCAGCACGGGGGTATCTCCCCCTACCTCGGTGGTTATCCCGCTCGGAATGGCTGAGAGCCCAAGCCCCAGTTCATAGTTGTCGGGGCCGCTGGGCATTGGACGGGTCGCCATGCCGGGCAGCGCCAGTGCATGCGGCGCGGGCTTCAGTTCCACGCGCGGCGACAGCAGCGTAAGTCCGCCACCGATGCTCGGGCAGTCGACCGACACTTCCAGCCAACGGGCCGTGCCGTTGATAGAGTTGGCCCCGAAGTCCACATCCGGCACGGTGAAGACGCCGCTGATCACGGCAATCGCGGGACGGTTTGCGGTCGTGCCCGGGGAGCACACGGCCACGGCGTCATCACAGAGCTTGAACTCGAACGTACATGTGTCGTTCAGCGGGGTACCAGGAGGGTTCTCCAGAAACCCCTGATACGTGAACGCCGTGCCCAAATCCGCGGCGCGGGCGGGCAGACAAACGCACAGTAGCCCAGCTGACAATCCCAAAGCAATGCATGCACTTTTCATTGGTCACCTTGCCCTTTCGTTGCCGGAGTACCTAGAAGCGTTTCCAACCGTTCCAGGCGGACCTTTAGCTCTTCGATCTGGCAGTCCTTCTCCTGCACGAGCTGGTGAAGTCCTTGAATGGCGGCCAGAGCGACGCCGTCGGCGTCGATGGTGGTGATCTTGGTGTTCTCTTCGCCGACGCCGAAGGCGGCGTAGAAGTCCTGGGCCATGGGCCCGATGTGGCGGACGGAGTCAGCCTGGCTCTTGTAATTCCACGTAGAGACGGGAATCTCCGCGAGTTTTTCAAGCAATTGCGCCTTGTCGATGTCCGCGAAGTTTTCTTTGAGGT
>SBAX01000347.1 GCA_005240095.1 Phycisphaera mikurensis | reverse complement strand
TCCTGCCAGAAACCGGAAACCCTTGATCCGGCAGGAGTTATCGTTCGTCGATCTTCAAATTCTTGAGCCCACCTTGCGCTGTACTGTTAGATATCCCGGTCAATGCGCGTGGGAGGTATACCGTCGATGTGAACCCCGACCCGTCGTGGATTTGCTTCGATCTCCCTTTTTGCGATACCAACGGGCTGGAACGAGTCGAACGTGGGTTTGTCGTCAACATCGTCGAGGGCTCCTGCTGCTACGACCTGCTGTCCGATTCGCCCCAATGCGTGGATGGCGTTCTGACGGCGGAGTGCGGCGACGACGAACCGGGGCCCTTCGTGTTCGTACCGGACGGCAACTGCCCGCCTGGTGGGCCGGATTGCAGTGTCTACTTCGGCGCGTGCTGCGAGACGCTGGCCGGGACTTGCGAGAGCCCCGTCACAGAGGCCGATTGCAGCGGGAGCCATTCGATCTGGACGTCGAACGTGGCGTGCGAGGAGATCGGATGTGTCGCAGATACGGGGGCGTGCTGCAATCATGATCCCTTCGGGCCGTGCAGCGATGGGATCACCCTGGCCGACTGCCAGTGCCCTACGTGCGACTGGCACAAGGGGCAGACGTGCGAGGAGATCGACTGCCCGCCGACTTCCGTCCCCACGGTGACGGCGTGGGGCTTGGCGGCGCTGAGCCTGCTGCTGATGATCGGGGCCAAAGTCGTGTTCGGGCGGGGCGTGGAGGCCCAGCACTCCGCGGCGGCGCGCTGGACTGGCCAGTAGTCACCCCCCATTATGCCGACGAGTGATGTCGAGCCTGCCATCCCGACCGACCGTGCTTGACCCCGCTGTGTCCCCCCTTATGAAGGGGGGAGGCGGCGATGACGCAGCGTCTCCTCTTGCGAAAGGGGGATACGGCGACCCCCCTGTGTCCCCCCTTACGAAGGGGGGAGGTTGCGACGCCTCCATCGGGCTCCCTCCTCAGTCGCGCTCAGCCCCCCTTGTAAAGGCGGGAGGCGCGCAAGCACTGTCCGCTTCACAGTCACCGCCCCATTCCAGGTTCGATCGATTCATTGAAAGTCCCTGGCTGCCCCTGGCGGTCGCGGGGCTGGCGATGGCCCTGGCCCTTCCTTCGCTGCGAGCGGGATGGATCGCGGACGACTACATCCACCGGGCCAAGATGATCGGCGCCCCGCGCTTTGAGGGACTGCTGGGGCCGCGAACTGAGCTCTTCCGCTTCTTCGACGGCGACCCGGATCACACGCGGCAACTCATGGACATCGGCCTGCTGCCGTGGTGGACGGACCTCGACATCCGCGGTGCCTTCTGGCGTCCAGTGACCGTGGCCACGCACCGGCTCGACTATGCCCTGTGGCCCGACAGCGCAGCACTGATGCACGCCCAGAGCATCTTCTGGCTGGGTGCCTGCGTCGCCATAGTCGCGCTGGTCTTCCGCCGATTCCTGGAGCCGCGCGTGGCCGCCCTGGCAGCGCTGCTTTACGCCATCGACGACGCTCGGGGCATGCCCGTGGGGTTCCTGGCCAATCGCAACGCCCTGGTGGCCACCTTCTTCGGCGCACTGGCGATTCTGGCCCACGATCGATGGCGGCGCGGCGGCTCAGTCTTGAACGCCCCCGCGGCCGTGTGCGCCCTGGCGCTGAGCCTGCTATCCGGCGAGATCGGCATCGGGGCGATGGCCTACCTGGCCGCCTACGCCGCGTTCATCGACCGCGGGCCGATTGCGCGCCGCTGGGGGGCGATCATCCCATACTGCGGACTCGTGGTGGTCTGGCGCATCGCCTGGAGCGCCTTGGGCTACGGCATCCACGGCGTGGGGCCGTACGTCGATCCGCTGGCCGAACCGCTGCGCTTCGCCGGCGAGGCGCTGGTGCGTGCCCCGGCCCTGCTCCTGGGGCAATGGTTCTTCCCGCCCGCCGACGTCACCATGCTCATGTCCCCGCAACAAACGTGGGTCTACGCCGGCGTGGCGCTGGTCTTGCTTACTGGGCTTGGGGTCGTGATCGTGCGCGGGCTGCCATGGGCGAGGCAGGCGGGGTTCTGGGCGATGGGCATGGCGCTGGCCCTGCCGCCGGTGTGCGCCACGTTCGCCTCCGACCGGCTCCTCTCCTGGGTGGGAATCGGAGGGGCGGCGTTGCTGGCGCAGTTTCTCGTTGGCGCGGCGCGGGCCACTCGACTGCCGACGCGCGTCTTGCGCAAGACGCTCATCGTCATTCACCTCGTGATTGCCCCGATCGGGTTGGCCCTGCGGGCGGCGTATCCGGCCGGTCCGCCGGCGATTCACGAAGCTGTTCTGGTACGCACGCCGCTGCCGCCGGAAGTGGAGTCGCAGGACTTGATCCTGGTCAACGCCCCCAGCGCCTTCCATGCCGGCTTCCTGCCGCTCATGCGGGAAGTGGAACGCCGGCCTGTCCCCCGGCATACACGAGTGCTGGCCCCGGCCCTGCCCTCGGTGACCATCCGTCGAACCGGCGCGACGACCCTGGAAATACGCCCCTCGAGCGGCTACCTGAGCTGGGTGTTCGATCGCCTGTTTCGCAGCAGAGAAAAAGACTTTCGCCCCGGCGACCGCATCCGTCTGACGGGAATGGACGTCGAGATCGTGGAGTGCCTCCCCGACGGCCGGCCGCTGGTCGTGCGCTTCACGTTCGCCGTGCCGCTGGAAGATGCTTCGCTGCGCTGGTTGCAGTGGACGGCCGGAGAGTTTGTGCCCTTCGCGCCTCCCACAGTCGCCCAGACGATTACGCTGACGCCTGACGCTCCGCCGCTTTTTTGAGCTGCCGAAGTAAGGGTTCTCTGCGTGCTGCGGGCAGCTCGGCGCCGGCGCTCACTTTCGCCGGCCAAGCCCTCACCCTTGGCCCCTCTCCCGCGGGGAGAGGGGAACGGCTCGGCAGGAGCCTCGCCCTCCCCGGTTTAGCTCGGTGGGAGACTCGCCCTCCGTGCTTGCGAATCTTATGGGCAGGTTTCGGGGCCGGGGAAGGGATAGGGCTCGCCCTTGAAGGCGTTGACAGTCATCACGATGTCGAGGGCGTTGACGACGAAATCGGGGCGGTGGGGGTACAAGTCGGCCTGGGGCAGAGTGACGGCGCCGGCGAGCTGCTTGAACTTGTTGACCAGGCCGACCACGTCCAGGGCGTTCGCCGCACCGTCCGGTTCGGAGCTGCCCGATCCCGCCACGTCGCCCCAAAGGGCGCCCGTGGCGATCGACGCAGGGGCGGAGAAATGAGCGGCGATGGAGCGGGCACAAAGCGTGCGAACGGCCTCCACGGTGTAGCTGCCTCCGGGTACGATGGCGTGATCGGCGATCTGCAGCGTGCCCACAGAGCCGAAGTCCATGTACAGCGGCGTGCAGCGCAATTGCGAAATCATGTATGTGGTCGGCGGATTCGTGTTATCCACCAGCGCCACCGGCCGGTCCACCCAGTACTGCATCCCTTCCATGGATTCAAACGGCGGGGGCAGGTTCACGATGGTCAGCCGAAGGGCTGTACACTCCCCAGCGCTTCCGGGCAAAACTGTGAGATATCGGTTCTTCGCCACTTCGCTGACGCTGACCTGCGGCGCGTCGGGCGCCGTGCAGGATGTGCCCACTGCTTCGGACGGGTCCAGCATGAGCAGCCCGGACTGCATGTCGGAAATGAGCACCGTCCCGCTGCAAAGCCGCGCGTGCACGCCCCAGGCCCCATTGAACGCTCGATTGTTGTTTTGCGGATAGCTGTCGTACGAACCGACTTCCTGGGCGTTGTTGACGTCGCTGATGTCCCACACCCGCAGCCCGGTGGTGTAGTTGGCCTGGTAGGTGAAGTCACCGCGGACCATCTGGTTGTGATCGATGGCCGGCAGGCCGTTGGTGAATGAAGTAACGAAGAAGGGATTGCTTAAGTCCTCGACGTTGGCCACGTAGGTCGTCGTGGTAGGCACCAGCCCGCCGGTTTCATCCCCCTCATCGTCGATGACCACGTATCGCCAGTCCGAGGTCAGCTCGCCCTGGTGGCAGTAGTCGAGCGTCGGATAGGTCAACGTGGACATGGTGAACATGTTGGCCTTGTTGGTGACGTTGACGATCTTCAAACCCGCGCTGCCCGCGTAGCAGAAGGCGATCTCCTGCCCGGCGTAGGGTCCGCTGGTGTACGTCACCACTTGCGCGGCATGGACATACACCGGTTCAATCATCTGGCCGGCGATCTGCGGGGCCGTCGGATTGGCCAGGTTGACCGCCACGAGGCGTCCACCGCCCAGGTTGGAGCCGCACAGGTATAGAAAACCGCTTGCCTCGTTCATCGCCAGCGTATGCGACCGCGACAGGCTGTTCTGCGTAAAGGACCCCACTAGGGTCACCGCGCGCGTCGGCGGATCGATCTGCGACAAGTCAATGATCTGCAGCCCGCCGCTGGTCTCGTTGACGTTGTAGGCGTAGTGCTGATAAGTCTTCATGTCGCTCCAGATGGAGTCGGCATCGGTGATAGCGCCGACGACTTGCGGGCTGTAGGGATCGGAGATGTCCACAAAGCCCGTGCCCACCTTCAGGCCGAGGATTCCGTATTCCCGCTCGCTGGGGGACGTGTACGCCCACACATCGTTGGCGCAGATGCCCGTCGATGTCGCCGGACATGTGCTGTTGGTCGAGAACTGCTGGGGAGTGACCTGGCCCATGAGAGTCACGCCGGTCCCCCCCGCGACGTTGGCGGTGGAGGGAGAACCGGACTCCGGCTCGTCGGCGCTTAGACGCTCGGCCTCGGGCATACCCGGCGGAATGGCCACCGCGGGGCAAGCCACGACCACAAGTCCGATCAGGCAGCGGACCGCTCGGCCACTCAACCTGCACGAGAATTCTCCCCTCATTTGCTCAACTCCGTTTGGACCCCACCCAGGGCGTGACATCCCCCCGTTGCGACCGTCGCACAATCGCGCCCCACGCTCTCCGCGGGCGCCGACGGCCCTTCCCTCGTGAAATTGTAAGGACCTCAGCCCGAAAACACAACTGCCAATCCGGCATCGATTCGGCGCGGATTCCGGTTATAACATCACCGTGCCCAGGCGGACCGACATCCACAACATCCTCATCATCGGCTCGGGCCCGATCGTCATCGGGCAGGGGGCGGAGTTCGATTACTCCGGCACGCAGGCGTGCAAGGCCCTGCGCGAGGAGGGGTACAGCGTGGTGCTGATCAACTCCAACCCGGCGACGATCATGACCGACCCGGGACAGGCCCACCGCACGTACATCGAGCCGATCACCCCGGAGTTCATCGAGAAGATTCTGATCCAGGAGCGCGCCGACGGCAGGCCGGTACACGCCCTGCTGCCTACCCTCGGCGGGCAGACGGGGCTGAACTGCGCCATGGAGTGCCACGAGCGTGGCATTCTGCAGCGCTACGATGTGCAGATGATCGGGGCAACGCCAACGGCGATTCACAAGGCGGAAGACCGCACGGCTTTCAAGGAGACGATGATCGCCATCGGTCTGGACGTACCACGCTCGGGCGTGGCCCATTCGTGGGAGGAGGCGCGGCAGATTCTGGACGACGTCCGCTTGCCCTGCTGCATCCGGCCCGCCTATACGCTGGGCGGGGAAGGAGGCGGCTTCTGCCGCACAGCGGAGGAGTTTGAGACTATTGCCCGGCGGGGCCTGGCGGCCTCGCGAGTGGGCGAGATCCTCATCGAGGAGAGCCTTTACGGCTGGAAGGAATTCGAGCTGGAGGTCATGCGCGACCGGGCAGACAACGTCGTCATCATCTGCTCGATCGAGAACCTCGACCCCATGGGCGTGCACACCGGCGATTCGATCACCGTGGCCCCGGCGCAGACTCTCACCGATCGCGAATACCAGCACATGCGCGACAGCGCTATCCGCATCATGCGGGCCATCGGCGTGGACACGGGGGGATGCAACATCCAGTTCGCGGTGGAGCCGGGCACGGGTCGCCAGTGCGTGATCGAGATGAACCCCCGCGTGTCGCGTTCCTCGGCCTTGGCCAGCAAGGCCACCGGCTACCCCATCGCCCGCATCGCGGCGAAGCTGGCCGTGGGATATACGCTCGATGAGCTGCCCAACGATATCACCAAGACGACGCCAGCGAGTTTCGAGCCGACCATCGACTACGTGGTAGTGAAGATTCCCCGCTGGACCTTCGAGAAGTTTCCTGACTGCGACGAGACCCTGACTACGCAGATGAAGTCCGTGGGCGAGGCCATGGCCATCGGGCGGACCTTCAAGGAGGCCTTCCAGAAGTGCATCCGGTCGATGGAGATTCAGCGCTACGGGTTTGGTCTGGATGACAATGACGTCTGGCTCAAGGCGCAAAGGGACGGAGGGACGAAGGGACGAAGGGACGGAGGAGAGGGATCGAGGGATCAAGGGATCGAGGGATCGAGAGCATCAGTACCGCGACAGTCAGGCAGCGGGCTTGTCGATGCCACAACCATCGGCGGGACGACGGCCACGGAGGCGCCGCCGGACACCGAGGAAGAGCACGCCAAGGACTGGCCCATCCCGCGTGACGTGCTCCGCGATAAGCTCGGGCGCCCCTGCCAGGGGCGCCCGTACTACGTTCGCTATGCCTTCAAGATGGGCTGGTCCGTCGAGCAGGTCCACGAACTGACCCGCATCGATCCGTGGTTTCTCGAACAAATGCATGAGTTGGCAGAAGAGGAGGAAGAACTCATGCGTGCCAC
>SBAX01000226.1 GCA_005240095.1 Phycisphaera mikurensis | reverse complement strand
GGGAAGTTCTGGCTCCCACCCTCACCCCAACCCTCTCCCTTGAAGCAGAGGGGGTTATGAGCTCATGGCGTTCGCCCTGCACATGCGCAAAGGGATGATCGCGTCGCGCCTGCCTTGATGCGAGCACCCCGCGCGTTATGGGGGTAATGAGCGCGAAGCTTTCATCCGAGCCCGCCCGCGTGCGGCCGACGGTGCCCCTCCTGAGCTACCAGCGCCAGGACGTGGAGTCCGCCGCCCGCTTCCGCTGGAACTGCCGGGCCCGCCAGACGGGCAAGAGCTTCACCAAGTCACTCCGGCGACTGCTCCGCGGCCTCATCCGCCGGCGCAATCAGGTCTTCCTTTCCGCTGGAGAGCGGCAGTGCCGCGAGCTCATGGACAAGGCCCGCCAGCACTGCCAGGCCCTGCAGATCGACTGCCAGTACCACGATTGCAGGTTCTTCGACAACCTGAGCATCAAGCAACTGGAAATCGTCGTGCCCAACCGCGTGCGGATCATCGGCCTGCCCGCCAACCCCCAGACCGCCCGCGGATACACCGGCGACGTGCTCCTCGATGAATTCGCCATGCACGTCGAGGATCGCGCCGTCTGGGCGGCCATGCTTCCCACGCTCATGCGCGGCGACGGGGAAGTGGACATCGCCTCCACTCCCCGCGGCAAGAGCAACCTGTTCTACGACCTGCGCTCCAATCCCCTCTTCTCCATCAGCACGATGACCCTGCCCCAGGCCATCGAGCAGGGGCTCGCCGTCAACATCGAAGAGATGCGCCAGGCCATCGGCGATGAAGAACTCTACCGCCAGGAGTTCCTCTGCGAGTTCCTCGACGAGGCCACCGCCTTTCTCACCTTGGATCAGATCGCCGCCTGCACCGACCCCACACTGCACGTGCACGACCGCCTGGCGCCGCTGACGGACGAGCCGCGCGAACTCTTCGCCGGCGTGGACATCGGGCGAGTGCGTGATCTGACGGTGATCTGGGTCTTCGCATCCATAGGTCCTATAGGTCCTATCGACGCCGTCGCCGTCGTCGAACTGTCCCGCGCCCCGTTCCGAGAGCAATTCCAACACCTTTCGCAACTGCTGAGTTTGCGCAATGTGCGGTGCTGCTGCATCGACGCCGGCGGGCTGGGTATGCAGCTCGCCGAGCAGGCCGTCGAGCAGTTCGGCGCGCATCGAGTCGAGCCCATTGTCTTCACGGCGGCCCTCAAGTCGCAGTTGGCCTCGGCTCTGCGCATCGCGGTGGAAAGCCGCCGCATTCGCATTCCGGCCGATGACCGCATTCGCAATGACTGGCACAGTCTGGGGCGCACGGTAACCGAGGCCGGACATTTCCGCCTGTCTGCCCCCCGCGCCGAGGGCAGTCATGCCGACCGCTTCTGGGCGGCGGCGCTGGCGCTGCACGCAGTCGGCGCCGGCACAGGCGGCGCGGAAAGTCTGGCCACAAGACCGCTGCAGTTCGCGAGAGCGGGGACATGGTAAGCATGCAACGAACGCAAACGACGAACTACTCAGGCAACTGATTTGGGAGGCTGGTCATGCATTGGATGAAACGAATAGTCAACGCCGTTCGCGGTGTCGATCGCCCTGCACCGGGTCGGGCAATTATCCCCCGCAAGGAAGATTCCGTGCGCGATTACCCCAGCGCGGGGCTCACGCCGTCGAAGCTCGCCGCCATTCTGCGCGAGGCGGATGACGGTTCCCTGGCCACGGCCATGGAACTGTTCGAACAGATGGAGGAGAAGGACGCACACCTCTATTCCATCGCGAATACCCGCCGCCTGGCACTCACTGGCTTGGAATGGCAGATCCTCAGCGATCCCAGCGGCAAGCCCGGCGCCGACGAGGCCGCCGACTACTGTCGCGAAGTTCTCGGTGCTATCGAGCACTTCGATGAGGCTTTGCAGCATCTGGCATTGGCTCTGGGACGCAACATCGCCATCGCCGAGATCGTCTGGGACGCGGTGGAGGGAGACTTCCGCCCTGTCGAACTGGGGCCCATCGATTTCGCGCGGATCGTCTTCGACGAATTTGACCAACCCCGCATTCTCACGGCCGAGGAAGCGCAGAAGGGCATTGCGCTGCCGCCCCACAAGTTCATCGTCCATACGCCGCACAGTGTGTCCGGGCATCCGCAGCGCGGCGGGCTGCTTCGCGCCACGGCCATGCTCTACCTCGCCAAAAACCTGTCCCTCAAAGACTGGATGATCTTTTGCGAAGTCTTCGGCATGCCCGTGCGCATCGGGCGCTACGACGCCGCCGCCTCCGCGGAGGAAAAGAAGGAGCTGCTCAGAATGCTGGAATCCCTGGGCAGCAATGCCATCGGGATCTTCAGTCGGGCCGTCGAGCTCCAGATCGTCGAGGCCAATCGCGGCACCGCCGGCCCGCCGTACGAGCGGCTGATCGACTTCCTCAATCGCGAGATGTCCAAAGCATGGCTGGGGCAGACTCTTACCACGGACATCACCGGACAAAGCGGCTCCATCGCCGCCTCCCGCGTCCACGAGCAGGTGCGCCAGGACATCCTCGCCGACGACATCCGCAAGGAAGGACGCACCATTCGCCGCGATCTGCTCACGCCCATCACCCGCCTGCGTTTCGGTCCGGAAGCGCCGGTGCCTCATTTCACGCGCCGGCCTGCGCGTCCCGCCAATACGCGCGAACTGGCCGACGTGCTCGATGTGGCCGTCAATCAACTCGGCGCCAAAGTGCCCCTCCATTGGGCCCACGATGCACTGGGCATTCCCGCTGCCAACACGGAGGCCGTCCTCCCGGGCAAAAGAGGGTGATCACTTCGCACGCATCAGGAAGTGAGCACCCCGCGCGTTATTAGGGTGTCGTGTTGGAGAGGTGGTCTCGACAGACGCGGCTGGCAACGCAGGAGTTGACTATGAGAAAGCAAAAGCAACGGGAAGACGCAGGCGGTGAGGTTCAGGCGCTGCATTCCGCGGCGCTGAGCGGCGATGCGGCGCCGCAGCGAGTTCTGCTGGCTCCGTGGGGCCAGGTGGAAAGCACCAATGGGAGCTTCGTCGTGGACGAGGAATCGGCGCGACTGGCGGTGGCGGCATTCGAAGAACACGGCACCGACCTGCCCATCGACTACGAGCATCAGACCTTGGGCGGTGCGTACGCCTCACCCACCGGACAGGCGCCGGCCGCAGGATGGATCAAACGCGTGTTTGCCGAGCCGGGCGTCGGACTGCTGGCGGAGATCGAATGGACCGATCAGGCCAAGCAGCGACTGACCGCCAAGGAATATCGCTACCTCTCTCCCGTGGCCGTCATCCGCAAGACCGATCGCAAGCTCGTCGCCATTCACTCCGCGGCATTGACCAACAAGCCCGCCATCGTGGGTATGCAACCCATTGTCAATCGCGAGCCGTTCGAACCCACGACAGACTGCGAGCCCATTGCACTCCTTCGCCGCGAACTGCGACTGCCCGACGATGCCGGGGCGGAGCAAGTCCTGTTGGCCGCCAGTGAGCGGCTCACCCAGATGCGGCGCGAGGCTCGCCAATCGCACATTGAAGAGCGCGTGCGCGAGGCCATGCGCGCCGGCAAGCTCGTCGAAGCCCAAAGGGCCTGGGCCGAAGCCCTCGTCGCCCGCGAGGAGGAACTTTTCGAGGAGTGGTTTCGCACGGCGCCGGTGATCGTCCAGCCCGGGCGCTCCACACCGCCTTCTGACGCCGGCATCGGGCGCGGCCACCATGCCGTCGCCAACCGGGCCCGCGCCGAATATCGCGGTAATCGTCTGCTCAGCGCCCTGACCAGTGAGGACGCCTACGTGGCCGACGCCATCCGCGAAAACTAAGGAACGTCTGAAGCGAGCCGCGGGCTTCAGCCCGCGCGGACGCGAGGATCAGCAAAACGCAGAAACAGGAGGAACCAAATGGCACTGACCAAGAATCGTGATGTGGATCACTACATCGATCAGGAACTGCGGACCTTTCAGGTTGCCGCCAGCAAGCGCATCTACAAAGGCGGTTTTGTGGGATTGACCTCCGCCGGCTATGCCCAACCGCTGGTGGCCGGCGACGCCTTTGTAGGCATCGCCTATGAGGAAGCCGACAACACCGGCGGAGCAAACGGGGCGATCTCCGTGCGCGTGTACACGCTGGGCGACTTCGGTCACACGCTGACCGGCGCGACCGTGGCGCACATCGGGCGGCCGGTGTTCGCCTCCGCCGACGACACACTCACTTTCACCTCGGCCGGCAATTCCTATGTCGGTCTGGTGCAGGACGTGGTCGCAAGCAACGAGATCATTCTGCGCATCGATCCGCAGCGGGCGAAGATCAAGACGGCCGCGCACCTCATCGAGGACCTCGGCGCCGGAGCGGACATCGCCGCCCGGGCCATGCACGCCTTCGAGAAGGAAGCCTGGATCGTCAGCGCCCGCGTGGTCAATCAGGCCACGGCCGCCGCGGGCATCGACAACTCCAACACCTGCGTGGTGGCCGTCGCCGTCGGTGGATCGTCAGTCGCCAGCAAGACCTTCGATGCCACGACAACCTTCCCCGCGGCCAACAACTCATCGGACCTGGGCACGATCACCAATCCGCACGTGAGCGCCGGCGGAGTGATGACCGTGGCTATCACCAATGGCGCAACGGCCAACCCCGGACCGTTCATCGTGGAAGTGGATTACGTCTGATCACCAATAGGTCCAATTGGACCTATCAGAAAGGAGAATCATTGTGGCCATCATCAACACCGGACTGCTGACCAAGGGACTGCGCAGCGAGTTTTTTGCCCGCTACGACGCGGCCGTGACGTACTATCAGGACATCGCCACGCGCATCCAGTCCAATTCCGATTCCGAGACCTACAAATGGCTCGGCTCGGTGCCGCGAATGCGCGAATGGGGCACTGGGCGCGTGGCCAAGGGACTGGGTACGGAGAGCTACTCCATCGAGAACCTCAAATACGAGGCGACCCTGGAAGTGGATCGCGACGAAATCGCCGACGACAAGACTGGCCAGATCCGCGTGCGCATCGGCGAGCTCGCCGTGCGAGCCGCCAGTCACAAGGACTTCCTGTTGTCCCAGCTGCTCATCAATGGCGAGACCGCGGGCTTCAACAGTTACGACGGCGTGTCCTTCTTCCACGACGCACACGTCTCCGGCGCTTCCGGCGCACAGGACAACAAACTGACCGCCGAAGCCGTGGACCCCGACAGCCCGACCACCGAGGAATTCAAGACTGCCCTCACCGCGGCCATCGGGGCGCTGCTTGGATACAAGGACGATCAGGGCGATCCCCTGTCCATGTCCACCACAGGGCTGGTGTGCGTCGTGCCCACCACCATGTACGTGCGGGCGCTGGAAGCGGTGAGCGCCACCGTCGTGGGCTCGACCTCCAACGTGGTGGCCGGGGCGGCGCGGATCATCGCCTTCCCCTGGCTGTCCGACGCCAGCAAATGGTTCTTGCTCAAGACCGACGGCGTCATCCGTCCCTTCATCTTCCAGGATCGCGAGCCGCTGGAGTTCACCGCCCTCACTGAGGAGAGCGACGAAGGCTTCCGCCGCGAGAAGTTCCTCTACGGCGTGCGGGCGCGGTACCGCATGGCCTACGGCTACTGGCAGTTCGCCGTGCGCACGGACTTCACGATTCCGACGTAGCGACAGGTCCTATTGGTCCTATAGGACCTATGCGGAGGAGCGAACGATGAGCTACATCACCAACACGGACATCGAAGAGCGCGTGGGCAGTGCCACGCTGGTCCAGCTTGCCGACGACAACGGTGACGGCGTGGCCGACGCGGGTGTTGTGGATGAAGCGCGCCTGGCGGCCGAGAGCGAAGTCAACAGCTACCTCGCTCGCCGCTTCCAGACGCCCATCAATACGGCGCTGCACGGCGAACTGGCCGACCTGCTCGCCTCCGTCGCCTTGGATCTGGCGGAGTATCGACTGCGGTTGCGCCGCCCGCCGGTGTCTGAGGATGCCCGGCGGCGGCGCGACCAGGCCATCGACTGGCTGACTCGCGTGGCGGACGGGCGCATCGACCTGCCCTCGCTGACCCCGCTCGCAACAAACACCGCTGCGGGTATGGCGGCGGCGAGCCGCGGTGAGGACCGACTGCTGAGCCGTGACGAACTGAGCGAATGGTGAAAACAGATAGGAGGTGCGAATCATGATCGGCGTTGTGGTACTTGGTATTTGGTATTTGGTACTTGCGGGAGTGATCTATGCCCACTGCCGACCGAACGACAATCAGAGCGGCCGTCGATGAGCTGGTGAGCAAGCTGCGGGCCAATCTCGCAGCCAATCCGCCCACAGCGAGCAAGCCATTCCGCAGAGTGGAAGTGGGCGAGGCCCGCCTGGAGGAATACACACGCCCGTTCCTGGTCCTGCGGGTCTTGCGCGCCAGGCCGATAGCCGTCACCGATGACGACCGCGTGTTCGAAGTCGCTACCGAACTGCGAATCGTGACCGACGTCACCGCGTCCGACCCGCACGCGGCCGTGCTGGACAAGATTGGAGCTGTGGAGGACTACCTCGATGCTATTCGCGACACCGGGGTGATCGCCGGCACCGAGGGCCTGGACGACCGGGCATGGGCCTTTACCTATCCCCGACAGACCTCCGGCTCGCGAACCATCGCCGCCGAGGCCCAGCAGACCATGATCGTAAAAGTGCAGCGGACATACAACCGCGTGCCGGCAGCATGAGCGAAGACGTTCATCGACCAGTTGTGCAATTGGCAATCGGCAATTGGCAATTGGCAATTGGCAATAAGGAGTGAACAATGATCTGGCTCCTGGCTACACGCGGCGCGGCGACGAAACTGAGGGCGTCGCCATTCACCGAGACGCCCATCGAAGGCGTCCACAGCGTCGTCTACAAACCCGGAATCGAGCCCGTGCCCTTCAGCGGCGAAGACCAGGCGGCGGGCGAATTGGGCACGTACGCCCGCGGTGTCTATCGACTCTCCGGGTTTGTGTTTTCGTATCACGGTTCAGTCGCGGAGATGCTCTTCGGAATCACCGCGGGAATCGACCTGATCATTCGCTATCGAGCCAACGCCCAGAAGCGCAAGCGCACCCTGGCGGATGTCCTTTTCATCGGCGATGCGACCGTCACCGTTCCGGGACTGAACACCGGTCTCGGTGAACTCATCGGCGTGCCCTTCCGCGTGCAGTTCCCGGCGGGCGACACCTTCGCCGACCACGTGATGGATGTTGTCGAAACGTAGATGTAGCGTCGGGGCTTGTCCCCGGCGCTTGGGAACCGATGTCGTGTCATCACCCAAGCGCCGCCCACGAGGGGCGACGCTACGGTCGGCTCCCTTAGAGGAGAGGGGGAAGGAAAGGAATGAGGCACTATGCCACGTGATAACTCCAAGTTACTCGACATCGCCACGACGGCTCTCGATCAGCAGTCCGTGGAGCTGGCACAGCTCAAGGCCCGGCAGCTACGATCCGTGGCCACCCGGGCAGCCACAGGCACAGGCAATATCGATCACACTTTCGCCCTCGATCAGCGCTTTCGCTTGACGTTCGTGCGCTGCCATTTTACCGGCGGCACGGGCACGAGCGCCTTTTCGATTTCCATCGATTCGGCGCGGGGCTCGGCCTACGACAGCAAACTCTTCACGATCATGCAGGCGGGCACCGGCAAGGATGTGAATCTGCGCGTCGGCGGCAGCGACGCCGAGGACCCGTGCGCCTGGACGTTCCAGGCCGGCGACAAAGTCTGGATCCGCTGGACCAATCCCGACAGTGGCAACATGACCTGGGGACTGGAAGTGGGACTGGCGCTGGCATCGTGAGGCAGTCGTATTGGGCCTATAGGACCTATTGAGGAACCAGCAATGCCAAAGATCTACACAGACGACATCGCCCCGACCTTGCCCTCGGCCATCACCGGGCCGTTTCAGGTGGTCAGTGCAGCAGACGCCGGCAGTTGGATCAAGATTGACCCGGCCGCGGCGAAGATCATCGCCGCGGGCAACGCCCAGCCCACGCGGCGAATCGTCGTCCCCGCGGTACGCGTTTACTCCAGCGCCACACTGACCACCATCGGGCAGATCATCGCGGCCGCCTACGTTACTCCGTCGATCACCGGCGGGCTGTACTTCGCTCCGCTGCAACTGCCGCACGACATGGATGTGAGCAAGCCATGCAAAGTGAAGGTCCTCATCTCCCCCACGGCCAATGCCACCACCAACGGCCAGGTCGTGCGCTTCCAGCTCTCCGAAGCTCACCTCACCCCCGGCACCAGCCGCACGGAATCCAGCTTCAACTACGACTGGAGCGTCCCCGACAACTGGACGACCAACGACAACAACCTCATCACGCTCGACGCCGGCGGCGGAATCACTTTCGCGGGCTCGACCTTCCAGGCCGGCCAGCAGCTCGCCCTCCGCCTCGCCCGCATCGGCGCCGCCACCGAAGACACCTTCGACAAAAACGTAGCCATCGCCGAATACGCCCTCCTCGAATACACGGCCACGGAGTTCTAACCCCCTCTCCCTTCAAGGGAGAGGGCTGGGGTGAGGGTGGGACGGCCGCATCTTGGCAGCGCGTGTCATGGCCGGTTTTGCTGTCCCTCCCACCACGCCTGCCAGACCGCCTGCGCCTCCAGCCGCGACTCGATCGAGCCGGATGGGTCGTAGGGAAACGATTGCCCGGTGTTCGCGACCAGCCGTTGGTAGACGTATCCGCGCACTGTCGGATCAGGATCGGTCAATCCACGAATGAAGAATCGTGTACCGCGAGGATTCGGCGTCATCCCGCCGGAAGCGATGCTCGCAAGCGCGGACCAACGTAGCATGGGGTCCTCCTGAAGTAGGATTTGCTCCATGATTTCGTACAATGCATCTTCAGCAATGAATGGCAACGTACTGACTGCGACCCGCCGTACACCTATCCTTGGGTCGCTCAAAGCAATGGACTGAATCGCCTGGATCACCTCGCGGTCTGGCGCGAGACCACCGTAGTCCGGATGAAAGAGCCACCTCAGATAACCAAGGGCTGTTGCGCGCTCGTTGCGATTGGTGCTGTGGAGCGAAGCCATTAGAAGCTCACGAGAGTACTGCGGTCGGAGTGAAAGGTATTGCGCAATCGGCGTTTCGAACTCGGTCCAAGACGGTCCGCAGGGAAGTCCCTCAATCCATCGGCTTACCGCGACTCGAAAAAGCAGGTGCGGGTACACGGCGGCCAGCAAACATGTCACGAGAAGCAGCGCGAGAACCTGGGCTCCGAAACGTGTCCACTGGGTAAGTAACGGCGCCGCGCTGGGATTGAGCTGAGCCGTCTGGAACGTCGCGCCGCATTCGGGACAACGTTGGGCGGGTAGATGCGAGACGCAGTAGGCACAGGTTGGGCACATGCTTCCGTCCTGAACCAGCGCTCGTCCCCAAAGCGCGTCCTTCACATAGTTGAGGCCGAGGTTAAGAACGCCGCCAATGCCTCCGCCCAGGAAGATGACCTTGCCAATTCCGAGCCAAACCTCCATCGTCGTCGATCCCCAGTCCGTGAAGTAGCCCGGCATCGGGAACGCCATGTTCACCAGGACGAACGAAACGGCGACGACGGCGCCGATCAGAAACGACCAGGCGCGATGACGACAATGACGTTGGAACGTAGCCAGGCACAACAGTGGCAGCAGGCAATAGAGGATGAATTTCGCCGGAATCACCGAACGAATGGTTGGAAAGTTTAGCGCTACGATTGGATCAACCAGTTTGGTTACGACCCCGAGGATCATTCCAAGAACCAGCGCCTGGGCTAACCTGGGGCCGTGGTTGTGGGCGCGGTACACCCTGACCTTGCCGGCGGGCATCATGGTATTCTCAGCGAATCGCGACGCGGGTGCCAGACGCGTACCCTGAGGAGACGCAGCAGGCTGAAAGCCTGCCAGAAAGTAGCCGGTGGCAAGCGCAGCGCCGCCACCGGATTGGATCGCGCAACGAAACCCGACCCTGAAAAGGGTCGCATCCATCGGTTGTGCCCAAAAACTGCTTGGCCTCGGCAGCTAGTCGCCCGAGGCGACGGTTTCGTTGACTGCGGCGGCGAAGATGTCCACCATTGAAGGAGGCCAGGCGGTCATGGCTTTTTTCCAGGCCAGCCGCAGCCCCGCCGGCCGAAAGGAGTACCGAGATGCGAGTGACCGTGATGGTTGGGACAATCCTGGTGTGGTTGGCCGGAGAGCCGAGCAAGCCGGCCGATCCCGCTGCGAAAGCCGTCGAGGCGCGCAAGCTCGTAGTTGAGGCATCGATCGCCCTGGACGCGAGACAATACGACAAGGCCGCCGAACTCTATGTACGAGCCATCGAGTTGGGCACGGCGTCTTCCCGTCCGGCGTACAGCGCCGCGTGTTGCCTTGCCCAATTGGGTCGGAAGGATGACGCCTTCAAGTACCTGAACGTCGCCATCGACCAGGGCTGGACGGACCTCGAGCAGCTCAGCAGCGATCCGGTTCTGGAGCCGCTGCGCACGGACGAAAGATGGGCTGCGACCATCAAGCGGTGCGAGGAGGATTGGGATGCGTTTCGCGAGAGGCTGGGCAACCCGGAGCTTTACGACGAGTTGATGCGGCGGATGGCGATTGACCAGCAGGCGAGGAACCCCAAGGCGCCTGACGAAAAGGCAATGGCACGTATCGACGCGGACAACACGGCGTGGATGAAGGAGGTGCTGGAGAAGCACGGCTGGCCCGGCTACAGCATGGTCGGGCGCGAAGGGGCTCAGGCGGCGTGGCTGCTCATCCAACATGCCGACGCCGACCCGGTCTTCCAGCGTCGCTGCCTCGAGCTGCTCACCGCAGCGTATGAAAAGGGCGACGCAGGCGCCACGGATGTGGCCTACCTCACCGACCGCGTCCTCCTGGCGGAGGGCAAGGCGCAGCGCTACGGCACGCAGTTCTGGACCATCGATGGCGAGCTGCGCCCGCGGCCCATCGAGGACGAGGCGAACGTTGACCGCAGGCGCGCTGAAATGGGCCTCGAACCGCTGGCTACGTATGCTGCACGCATGCGCTCGGTGTACCAGGAATGATGACCGTGAGTCGTTTATTGGCGGGATGACGGATGCACCTGGCCCGACCTGGCAAGTCGCGCAACCGTCGTGTGGAAGACATGGCGGAGGCGCTGCGGAAACGGATCCCGGATTCGGCGCTGGAGTTCACCTTCAGCCACGCCGGCGGGCCCGGCGGGCAGAACGTCAACAAGGTGGCCACGCGGGTCACGCTGTGGTTTGATCTTGCGGGCAGTGCGGCGCTGACGGCCGAGGAGAAGCGGGCCATCCGCGCCGCCCTTTCCCGCCGTATTGGGGCAGATGGGCGGCTGCGCATCGTGTCCATGCGCCACCGGACGCAGCGGGCCAATCGCGACGCGGCCGTCGATCGCTTCTTCGAGCTGCTGGCCTCAGCTCTGGCCCCAAGAACACCGCGCAAAACCACGCGGGTATCCGTCGCCGCCCGGCGGAAGCGTGTGGAAGGCAAGCGTCGCCGCGCCGCCCAGAAGCGCCTGCGCGGCGCGATTCGCGAAAACACGGAATAATGGCACAATGGGCGGCTTTCTGGGGGACAGGCGTCTTGCCGCGGGGGAGGGAAATCGAGGCCGACGGGATTCGAACCCGCAACCACCGGCGTGACAAGCCGGTACTCTAACCAATTGAGCTACGGCCCCCTTAGAGCTTCCTTAAAGCCGCCGTACAGAACCCCTATGGATAGCCGCCCCGGGGCATCCCGTCAAGGCTGGGCCGGTCGTACCGCGCCGGCCATTTTGCGGGTTGACCCGACACCCGGATGGGAGATACTGGGGGCGGTGACGCAGGCTCAACCCGCCGTCGCCGGCGCGGTGGCGCGCCGAATCCCAACGGTCACCATGAGGATCGTGCCAATGTCTTGCCAGCCTTTTGCAGTGTGGCGCTCGTGGAAATCGCCGGTGTACCGGGCTTTGGGTCTGGCGCTCTGCGGCGCGGGGTTGTGCGTGGGCGGCTGCACCGCCTTCAATCCCTCGTTCCTGGCGCTGTTTGAACCGTCGGGAGGCGGCAGCTTCCAGAGTCTGCCCCCGCCGCCCGGCCACGTCGTCGTCGGTCTGATCAACCAGACCGAGATTGACGAGCGCCTCCTGACCTACCTGAAAGGCATCATGCAGATCTCCGACGAGGAAGCCAGCAACCTGCGCCCGCGGATCCGCCTGCGCATGCGCATCACCTACATCGACGGAACGTTCCTGACCGTGGAGTTCATCGACGGCAGCCCGGACCTCATCGATCCGGCGTTCGATGCCCAGGCCTTCCCCGACCTGAATCAGAACGACCTCAACAACGCGGTGGCCCTTTGTGACGTGGCCCGCGTTGAACTCGAACCGAACACCTCCATTGAGGTCTTCATGCCCGTGGAACTCGATCAGTACCAGCTTGTGGAGACGACGGGGGTAGGCGGGGATATCGTTACGAGCTTCGAACTTCGCGGTACGATCACGCCTCAGTTCTGGCCCCTGGAGATCGACACCACGGATGAGGACGGCAACGTCATCCTCCAGCAGAACATTGGTGTACGCGATACGCTCAGCCCTACACCCAGTGTGATATGCGGGTCGGTGATCGCCATTACGGTCAATGGTACCTTGGCGGTGCCCTTCCTGGATGAGGTTTCTCCCAACAAGCCGAGCTTCGATCAGGACGATGAGGCAACCGAAGCGCAGATTGGCGGACGGTACGAGTTCATCGTGACGGTGCAGTAGTGCAGGCCCGTTGGCGGGTCGCGACTGGAGTCGAGAATCGTGCGTAAGCTAGGGATCAAATCGACGCTCTGGATGGGTTTGCTCGGCGCAGGCCTGGTCGCGGCCATCGGGGCATGTGCGGGCACAGCCAGCCTGTTTAATCCCGCGTTCATCAACACGCTCTCCGGCGGGCAGGTTCCGGTCACGCCGGGACCAGGCGCCGCCTTCGTACTAGTTCGCGTGCTCAACGAAACCAACCAGCTCGTGGAATTCATCGTGACCATCGAACGCGAAGTCCTGGTCACCGACGATGCGGGTAATTTCCAGATCGATGAGAACGGCAACTTCATCACCCGCCCGGAGCGGGAGACGGTGAACCTGACCACGAACGCCACCGGGCTGGCGACGGACGTGGGGGTGCTGTTCCCGTGCGGCGAATCGCCGGTCACGGTCGTCGGCCTGGGCGAGGACCTGCTTCCCACGGACGCGGCCGTCTTCGTCGGCGGCGAAGGCGCCGGCGGACAGGCGGGGTTCGGCGTTCCCGCCGGCAACCTGAATCCGCTTCGGCTGGACGTGGGGAACTTCAATTGCGGCGATACGATCATCTTCCAGGCCTTCACCAGCACGGGCGTGGCCGGCGGAGTGGCCCTGCAGGTGTTCCTCCTGCCCGGCGCCGAACAGCCCTCCATCTTCCGCGGCCCCGACACCTTCGTGAACCTCGAAGAGTTCATCCAGTCGCAAACCCAGGAGGAAGAAGATGCTGAGGAACCGTAAACCGCGGGTGCGAGGCAATGCTGCGCCCCGGAGTCTTCGCAAGCTTGTTCTGGCTGCACTGGCCGGAGGCTCACTCTGTCAGACCTGCGAAACACGCCTGCGTGATGCCTTCGTGGACGGCACGAAGAACTACATCTCCACGCTCCTCGATCCTTCGGTCTTTCTGGAGAATGCACTCGCCGACGGGCTCGACGAGTAGGCTCACCGCATGGACCTCACCTTCGTCGGTCTGCTGTTGGCTGCCGCCGCTGCGGTGACCTGGATCCTCACCCGCCGCGGGGGAAGCTGAGGCCCCAAAGGGTGCAGCTAGTCTGGCTGCGACCGATCATCCCTCTATCGGACGCGTTGCGACGTGCCGTCGGGCTTGAGTTCGTAGACGTGGTTGGCGTCGAGGCTGCTGAACTTCCGGCTCAGCCCGCCGGGCCATACGACCGTCACCGCATCCACCCGACGCACATCGCCTAAGCCGAAGTGCACCCTCGGATCGCTGGAGGCCGTGTAGCTGTAGCCCGGGCGCACGTCATCGATGCGCTTTCGCCCCTCATACTCGATGGTCACACGGGCGCCGATGGCGTCCGAGCCGTGCTCGTTGACTACTCGCAACATGATCCAGTTGCCCCGTGAGCCGACCAGGTTCTTCAGCAGCCACGCCGGTCCGTCACGGTTGGCCACGAAGATGTCCACGTCCCCGTCCTCGTCGTAGTCAGCGAACGCCGCCCCCCGCGCCGAGCGAATAAGCAACCTGGCAGTGCCACCGCGTGGCAGCACCTCGCGGAACATGCCGTCGGGAAGTTGCTCGAAAAGCTGGCTGGGCTCGGCGTAGGGGTCGTCGGGATCGAAGTGCGTTTGTCCGGTGCGGGCCACCCGCCCGTTGGCCACGTAGATATCCCGCCGCCCGTCGTGGTTGAAGTCGATGATGCCGGTGCCGAACCCCGTGAAGGGGCGGCTGGCGTTGAGCCCGAAACGCGTGGTGGCATCCGTGAAATAATCCCCCTCATCGATGTACAGAGTGTTGGTCTCGTGAGCGAAGTGGGTGATGTACAGGTCGAAGTCCCCATCCTCGTCCACATCGCGGGCGTCTAGCCCCATGCCGGCCTGGGCCATACCCTCGGCGCTGTAGGCCACGCCCCGCTCCAGGGACTCGTCGCGGAACGTGCCGTCACCCTGGTTGATCCAGAGCTGGTTGGGAGTCAGGTCGTTGGCCACGGCGAAGTCCAGGCGCCCGTCGGCGCTAAAGTCGCAGGCCACCACACCCAGGCCGTTGCCGGTCATGGAGGTGATCCCGGAGGCCTCGGAGACGTCGGAGAACGTGCCGTTGCCTTCGTTGCGGTAGAGCGTGTCGGTGTGCCGGGCGCGATAGGCGTTCGGAGTGCAGTAGTCCGGCTGGCCGGAGCTGGACGTGCAACGCACGTCGCTGTCTGCGGTCCAGAGCACGTAGTTGGCCACGTAGAGATCCAGATCGCCATCCTGGTCGTAGTCCGCAAACACCGCGCTCGAGCTGAACGCGGGATCGCCTACGCCGGCTGCGGCAGTGACGTTCTCAAACGTGCCGTCGCCCCTGTTGCGGTAGAGGATGTTCGGCCCCGCATTGGTCACATAGAGGTCGGTCCAGCCATCGTTGTCATAATCGCCGGTGGTGCAACCCATGCCGTATCCGCGGTCGGTAGTGCCTGATCCTTTGGTCGCATCGGCAAACTTCCCGTCGCCCAGGTTGCGGTAGAGCTTGTTGGTGGGCGTGGTCTCGTCGGCCCCTTCGATGCGTCCACCGGTGACGAAATACACGTCGAGCCGGCCGTCGCGATCGTAGTCCAGGATGCACACTCCGCCGGACATGATCTCGGGCATATGCCAGCCGCCGCCGGCCCCGGAGGTATGCCAAAAGTCGATCCCGCTTTGCTGGGCCGTTTCCTCAAACCACACGTCGCCCGCCGCTTCGCCCGAGGGCACAACGGTCGGCGCGGGAGGCAGCAATGTAGTCGGCGGCGCGGTCGTTGGTGCGCTCCTGTGCGGAGTGCCCCACAGGGCGAGCACTACACCTACCGCAAAGAGCGCCAGCCCCACGGCGTAGGCCAGCATGCGAAGTCCGGAGCTGCGCGGCTCGACGAGCATGAGTTACTCCAGGCGCCTTAGGGCTTCATCGATGGGCGGGGCGGCGGGATTGAGCTTCTTGGCCCGCCGGATGTACTCCAGAGCCTTCTGCCGATCGCCCAACTGCTCATAGACCAACCCCAGGTTGAAGCTGAACCACCACGATTCCGGATCCAGCGCCGCAGCGCGCTCAAGGGGCTCGAGGGCTTCATTGAAGCGCTCCATCCGCATCAAACTCAGGCCCAGCCCGGCCTGGGCTTCGCTCATCGATGGCTCCAAGCGCACGGCCTCCGCGTGCGCCTGGGCGGCTTCCGCGGGGCGGCGCATCATCGCCAGGATGACGCCTTTCTGGTAGTACGGCCGACCCAGTTGCGGAGCGCAGGCAATAGCGCGTTCCGCATGACGCAAGGCCCCCTCCAGGTCCCGCCGGGCGATGTCGATCTGAGCCAGGCTCAGGTAGGCCGCGAAATGGTCAGGGTTCGACTGGACGAATGACTCGAGGAGCCCACGCGCCTCCTCGAAGCGCCGATCGGCGATGTACTGCGAGGCCAGCGTGTTGACCACGTCCGCGTCCCGCGGATAGGCCGCCACCAACGGCTCAAGGATGGCCAGCGCTTCGGTGGGTCTGCCCCGCTGCTGAAACTGCCGCGCCCGGTCCAGCCGGGCACGCCGTGTGACCACGAAACCTTCCACCTCCACCCGCCACGGGTCGATCACGAGCATCGTCCGCGAATCCGCTCCCGCGCCGTAGGCGCTGAGCGCCTCGTCGGTCTGGCCCAGGGCTGTGAGCACGCGCCCGCGGAGAAAATCCACCGCCTTCCAGCGGGGGGCGAGTTTCTTGGCCTTGTCCAGCCACTCCAGCGCTTCGGGATACTGCCGACGGGCTTCGGCGATCTGCGCCAGGGCGAAAAAACCAGAAGGCTCGCTGGGGCGCAGCTCGGTGACCTTGAGGAACATCTGCCGGGCTTCGTCCCAGGCCTGGCGATCGAACGCCAAGCCGCCAAGGTATTCGTAGGCCGGGGCGTGCGTCGGATCGAGGCGGATGACTTCGCGAAAGGCGGTCTCGGCCTGCGGGGCGGCGCTGGCCTTGGCGATCACCGCCCAGAGGTGAATCCACTTGGGCTCGGCAGGGGCGAGCTGCCTCGCCCGCGCGTAGCACGCCGCGGCCACATCCGACAACCCATGCGCGTCGTAGAGCATGCCCAGCCGGCCGATGGCGTTGGCGTCGGAGGGGTTGGCTTCCGCCTGACGCACCGCGTCCTCGATGGCCTGCCGCAGCTCGGGTTCGTGGGCGCGCAGGTCCTTGGGAACGGGAATGGGGCCCTCGGTCGCAGGTGCCGGCACGGCGGGGGTTACGACCCGTGGTGTCTCCGGCGGCGCGACAGGTAGCGCCCGTCGAGAAGACTGGCGGTAGATGCCGAGGGCGAGCACCCCCGCCCCCGCAAGAAGCACGGTCACCGGAAGGACCCAACGGCGTCGTTCACGATCTCCAATTTGCTCCAATCGGCCCGAAGATTCCACAGCGCTGTG
>SBAX01000477.1 GCA_005240095.1 Phycisphaera mikurensis | reverse complement strand
CTGCTCCGCCGTCATGCCACACCTCCTTTCGGTTGGAGGATGGCATCGGCCTGCTCAACCATTTCGCTTGAGCAGAACTAGCGCTGTAGTGTTAGTTGTGTCTGGCAATTCGGCTACGTCGGTTCCTGGTTCACGGTTGGTCTGCGTGAAGGAAAGGTTTGGTACGTACAGCGAACCAAGCCCATTTCCGACGGTGAAGGCTTCTATATCGGGGATGCGTCGGACTACAACCGAGCCATGCACAGCATCGCCAATGGCGCGCGTTTCTGGGACCGGCAAATGGGCCCCTCGGTCATGGGGATGCTCGCCGCGGTGGCGTATGCGCTCATCCTCCCCCCGATCCTTCGCCTGTGGAAACGTCCCGCTCCGCGCTGGCTGCTCGCGCCGCTGGTGCCCATGTGTTTCCTACTCGGTGGCCTCTGGATCACCAGCCAGTTTGTCGCCATCGCCTATTCCGGCATCAACTCCTATCTCAGCCTTTACGGTGGCACCGTCTCCTTGAAGATCCTGGAAAGGCCGACTTTCAACGGCGCCGGTTGGAGCTTCGGGAACCCCTCGTGGCCACTCATGTACGAGAACTACTTTTCCTGGCGATCAGGACGCATCCTGGTCGATGTGCCGCTCGGCGCCCTGCTCTGGTTGCTTCTCGTTCCGACCCTCGCACTCGCCCTCCGCGCCCGCCACCTCGATCCCAAGCGCTGCAAGCGCTGCGAATACGATCTGACCGGCAACGTCTCCGGCGTGTGCCCGGAGTGTGGGACGGCGGTTGAACGGAGTGAATCGCCGCCGATTGAGAGCAGAGCCTAGGCGAACGTCATAAGCGACGAATGCGGCAGGACAGCTACATCCCGTTTCGTTCAGCGGCCATGATTGTTGCTGCATCGGGGGCAGTGATCAGCGGGGCAATGATCGCCGTATGCTATCCGACGACATGGGGAGAAAGAGCGGCGGTCGTGGTTCTGGTGTTCCTGCCACTAATTGCAGTTGCCGTGGTTCATCTCGCTGAGCTCAGGCTGTTCGAATGGAGGCAGCAACGCCGCCGCCTTGCGAACCGATGCACCCGATGCGAATACGACCTGACCGGCAATGTGTCCGGCGTGTGCCCAGAGTGCGGCCTGGACCGACTCGGGTCTGTCATCATGCTCCTTAAGGCTCACGAAGACCTTCTTTGGGTGAAGGCGATTGGCTCGGTCCTCCTTGGCCTCGTTCTACTGCCGATCGGCCCTCTTTTTGTTGCCACGGCTCTATGGCTGGCTTCGTGGAGATTCGGCCCGGATGTGCCATGGTTCTGGCTGTTCATCGGGCTGTGTCTTCTCATGATCCCGCTTCTCTTTGGCCTGGAGTTGCGAACGCAGGGGAAGTATGCGGAAGGTCTGGGCGGCTCCGTTGGTCTCCATCCGGAAGGCGTCGCAGCGACCCCCGGCTTCTTGCTCCTGCCGCATGCGGCCGTGTGCGTGGCTGCCAACTCCCCCGGCCTGGCAACCGGGCTCGTAGACTTCTTCCTGGCCGGCCCGCGCGCCATCGTGTTTGGGTTGTGGCAACTGCGAATCGCGCGCCGCCTCCAGCATGTCAGTCGTCAACATGCCGGGGAGGTCCTCGTGCGTTTGACCGCCCGCTCGGGGGGGTATGGAGGCTCGGCAGCTCTTACAGGAAGGGCAGACACTCGCGGACTTGCAAGAGGTGCTCGCTTATCTTGTGTTCCATGAATGGATCGGAGTAGGCGACCAGTGGCGCCGCGTGTGGCTCTGGTCCTCCGTCCGGCCGACTTTGCAAGCGACGCGCGTGGGGCCGGCATCCCGGCCTGTGCCGTGATCGTGGCTTCGGCAACGTGCCGGGCGTGTGCCCGGAATGCGGAGAACGCGTTCGATGAGTCGCAGCCTCGTACTGGGCATCGGGCTTGGCGCGTGTCTGCTCCTGATCGCTGCTTATGTGGTGAGCTTCAAGATTGACATCATCTATTCGACGGGGCGATATGGCACGGCGTTCCGCCTCGGCCGAGGATGCATCGGCGTCATGCGCCCCGGCTTCATCGATGGCTGGAGCTACCCATCCGCACCCACGGGGATATCACGAGCCGTGTGGTGGCCGTACTTGGGGCATCCCGCTGCCGGGGTGACGTTGGTCATGGTGCCCCTCTGGTGTCCGTTGATCCTGGTGATGCTGGTCACAGCGGCATGGTGGCGCCGTGGCTCTCGCGTCCCAGCAGGCTTGTGTCCTAAATGCACATACGACCTGACCGGCAACGTTTCCGGCGTGTGCCCGGAGTGCGGTACACCCATCAGCACAACGACGTAGCACGCCCCTTCGGGGCTTGAATGGATGAGCGGTCGGGGACCCAGGGCGTTGTCCTGGGCTTTCTTATTACGGCCCTTCGGGCCTTACGAGTGCGAGATTGCGTGGGCGTTGCCCTGGGATTTCCTAACACTACAGCGCTAGTTCTGCTCAAGCGAAATGGTTGAGCAGGCCGATGCCATCCTCCAACCGAAAGGAGGTGTGGCATGACGGCGGAGCAGG
>SBAX01000392.1 GCA_005240095.1 Phycisphaera mikurensis | reverse complement strand
GCCACACGCGGGCCACGATCAAAGAACTGTCACGACGCGGCATCGACCTCCATCGAATCCGCTCGTGTTTGGATAGCAACTTTGCGCTGTACTGCTAATACTTCACAAGGATTGGCAACTCCGGGCGAAGGTCGGCAGTCCTGCCTTGGCGGGCGTTGTCGAAAGTGAGCGTCAGCAGGGGCACGGCACCGCGGCAAAAGTGCACCTCAGCCCAGCGCCCGATCTGGCGGGCGGCATCGGACGATCGGCTTGCACTTCGCGGCCGCCGAAGCCATTGTCGAGTACATGGGGCGCGCCGAGCTTACGAGCGGTCCCCTCTTCCGGCCACGGCGGACTTCCAACTCGGCCACGCTCGCCGATCGACATCTGACCCCGATGGGCATGTATCACGTCGTGATGCGTTACTTGCGGCGCCTGCCCGGAGCGGCTCGGCGGGACCCAGTGATCGGTGGACCGCGAAGCCCGCGGTGCAGCTACACGCCCCACTCGCTGCGGGGCCACAACGGCCACGCTGCTCCTTGGGGCCGGCGTCGATATTCGAAAAGTTCAAGACCTGCTCGGCCACCGGCACGTGACCACGACGCAGATTTACGACAAGCGGCGGATTGCCGTTTCGGAAAGCGCGTCACACGACGTGCCAATCTGACGGGAAATAAGCTGCGACATCAATCGCGAAAGCTACGGGCAGTCGGCCTCACACAGCTGATAGACAGCAACGGCGAGGTCAAGAAAGGCGTCGTAGGTTCCACAGTCCTCGGGTGCGAGCGCCTCACAAGAGTCAGCGAATCCTTCCTGCAGGTCTGCCGCCAATTCGGCGCAGGAGTCGTAGATCTGATCCGCCTCGGATATGACACCACATTCTTCACATCGCTGTACCAGGCGAAAGGCCTCCCGTTCCTTCGGCGTGCATAGTGTGCCGACGGGGTCCACCGGGCAACCTGCGCCCAAGCAGCCAAGAAGCAAACCAGCCATCACAAGGTTCGGTAGATTAAGGGTGGCTTGTAGACGATTTCGCCGTCGGCATCCGCAGCGACCACCGTTCGTAGCGCCCAAATTCATGACTTGACTCTCCTCTACAAGCCTCTAACCTGCGAAAGCCCTCCAAACGCCAGGGCCGGAAACGAGCGCTCCGCGCGTCACGTTGCCGGCATCGGCGCTCATTCGAGAGCAATCGGACCGAGACCGCTTTTCGCATGACGGCCCTTACGGTAACAAGCCGAAAGAGAATTCGCCACCTTCGCAAAACCCAAAAATGTCGTCCACGATCGTGACAACAACCTGCGCATTGATTGTGTCCTCGTAATGAAACCCCTCTGGATTCACTAGGGAGATTTCTCGAACCGTTGCCGTCAGCTCACCGACCAAGTACGCCTTTCCGCCCGACAAACCGCCGTCCTGGACGCCCGGATCAGTTGCATCAGCCACAATCGCATCGAGAACAAGATCCTCTTCGGTCCCCGTGCCCCAGGGATATTGAACGGTGTCGACCACCAGCGAGACCGCATCATCAAGAAGACCGGGGCGCCCGCGATTAACAATTGTCAAAGAGAAGTCCAGAACAACAAGCGGCTCAACGTAAAGGCTGATACCGGCGCTCGACGTATACCTATCGCTATCTGGACAAACGAATAGGAAGCCCAGCCCGGTTCCGTCGTGGTAATCGTCGCATTGACAAAAGGGGGCAAAGGATGGTTCGGGACATGTTCGGCTGCAACTTATTGGGTCCTGAATGAAGAACTCCCACACTCCTGCGAGCAGATCCTCAGTTTGAGGTGTTCGCTCGCATCCGCTCGTGTCAAACTGGCACTCGCTGTCGCACGCAAGTGATCCACGGTCAAATCCAAGGGTTTGACAGGTGTGGCCGCCAAAGTCCGAACCATCACAGCGTTCGCCATATTGCGGCTCCAGGATGCTATTCTTACAGGGCTCGCATTTAAAGGGCGGCCAATCGAACCGGTGGGCAGTAATATGATCGCCGATTCGCTGGTCGACCACGAGCGTAGCGCTTGTCGGCTGGCCCGGCTGAAGACTCAGCGGATGGGCGCTCCATACCATCAGAGTATCGCGGATCGTAGAGGTCGTACTGTCGATCCGAATTCCGTCGACGCGAAGAGCGGCAACATCCAGACTTGCCAGCTCGGTATCGCCGCAACCAATGACCTCCACCGATAGTCTTGGTCGGCAATCTGTGGTCGTTCCCGATGGCATCGCGTTCAAGAAGATAACGCTACCATCGGATCCGCCGTCTGCCGTGACCTCTAGAGGAATGTCGTGTTGTTCGAGGAACCTAGCCTGGGCACGAACTTCTGGGTCGAGCTCAACGGAGATTTCAGGGCAGAACACCGGGAACCCGATAAACGGCAGTTGTAGTTCGAGGAACACTCCGACCGAGATGGTCTGAAGCGCAAGGGCCACGTCAAACTCCGTTGTGCCCGCACTCAACCCCGTTATTTGCATGTCGAGTTGCACATTATTTGCATCAATTCGGCTGGGTGAGGGGGCGATCCGTGCGATCATCGGGTCATCGAGAGGCCAGTCGAGTGGGATTAGATCTCGCCTGAGGTATGCAACGCCAGCTAACTCCATAACAAGATCACCGCAAAGATTGATGACTGGCGGGTCGTCCTGACCGGGAGGGAAGGTTCGGAACTCCCAGTCGTTGGCTGGAAATGCGATCGGTGTCGACGACACAGTTGTTTTTTTGCAAACCGGGACGGAAATCTCCTCGCGAAACAACGAAACCTGTTCCGGCCTAAGCGCAGGTACGATCACGTTGCTGTAAAAGTCGATCGCTTGCTCGAAGAAATCGGCGAGCTCATCTGGACACTCCCAGCAAACTTCTTGAATAGTAATAACTGTGATCCGCACAGTTGTTCCGGTCTGGTCGCGGAGAGTGATTTCATCCGTTTCGATAATAACAATGGAGGGGTCACCCGACGGACGTTGGAGCAAGGGCGTGATGCCGCCTAACAATGAGGCGTCTATATTCTGCGCCAGAATCGTTGAGTAGGTTGGCAAGTCGGTCGTTGAAAGACCGGAAAGAGCAACGTAGCCACCGGTCGTGTCTGTCATGGCGGGGAACGCCGCGCGCATCGGCAAGACCAGCGCATTAGCCACCCCAAGGCTGGCCTCATCAACTACACGCCCTTGAAGAAAGACGGACTGAAAAGGATTCGACCCTAATGGTACCGCTGCGATAACATAGGTTCCGCTCGACCGGATACCGGGAAAGGGGAGCGAAGCTACGAGGACATGCGTGCTTGTGATCTGGGCAGCGTCGACGAAGGCGGCACCAGCGGGAATATCGGGATCTAATCGCACGACTAAGCCCTGACCAGTCTGAAAACTCTGTGTGAGCGGCATTCGTAGATGGGCGGGCGATTGGAGCTTCGTTTCGCCTATGTCGAGTTCAAAAGCAAGGAGGGAAACGAGGCCCATCGTTGCCAGCGCGTCCTTCGTTGCGGCCGGGAGGTCGTCCTCTAGGTGATCGGTTACGGTCACGGATAACGAATGCGAAACCGCTCCACGGTCGAACGCCAATTCTAGACCGTTGTCGGCGATGAGAGTGCCGCCCTCCGGGCCAATCGTAGCACGATTCGTGCCTGGACCGTTGTTTGCGCAATCCGCACACGGATGTGTCGCACCCCCCGAAGAGTCAGAACAGAGTCCGAATACGACGATGATTGATTCCCCCTCAATACTAACCTCGGTGGAGACGGTGTTATTGCCCGGGGGTCCGACGTCAGAAGTATAGCAGGTGCATTCATGGTAACGTGAGGTCCCTCGCACGTAAACATAGTTCTCGCCAACGTCAACTCCACACAAGTAGTCGAGAGGCTCAGCGGGATCATCAATTACCTTGCCTTCGAAAGACAGTGACCATCCGAGAGGACCGCTGCCGCATTGCGGTGTACAGCCATCAGAGGAGAACGGCGAACTGAAATCCCATGTGACGATGTCATCCCGTAGGTCCGGACGGCCATCCAGCTTGACAGAGCCATGAAGCTGAGCACCAAAGGAGTGGTAATAGATTGAGTCCTCCGCGAGGCCGAGCGTGCCATCGCGCTCGCATGCCGGGAAGTTCTCAAGGAGCCTCGGGCCGGACACGAAATCGTCGCACGTAACTGCCTCGCATTTATATGGTACGGAAGTTGAGCACCCCAGCCAAGAGCAGTCGTACTGCAAGCAAACTGAAGGGCTCTGCGGAGCGACAGCCCACCACCATCCAGTCAGCGAATCCGCGCTCACATCTTGTCCGGGCCGGGGTTCCTCAACTGTGCCCTCGCCGGGAGGCTGGACCTTGCAACTCGTGCCCAGGCAAGAAGCGAGAAGCGCTATCCTTAGATAGGGCCCCTTGGATACGAGGCGAACACGGGTGCCACAAAACCTGAGAGTCGGAACGGTGCTCATCGAATTGACTCCAGCGACTGCGCCAAGCGCCGGGCGTTGTGCGATTCTTGATGAGAGGCACTGCCGCAAAACGGAGGCACAGCAAGGCAAAAACGGCTGCCAAAGCGCCAGCACCGCACATGCCTTGCGATGAGCCCGTGGAAGCTGGGCCGCTGCCAGAGCCGTCGGCGTCAGTTTGATCGCAATGGTCTCTCTCCAAGTCATAGACGTAAGAACCACCGACGACGAAACCATCAGCGATGGCGACGCCTTCGCCAAAGGTAGCTCTTGTCAGCGTGGGTTCGCTCGGGGGCTCTGGGATCGTAGCCTCGTGCTGCCATGTTCCGGCGGTACGACGAAAAACATGGATCGCCCCCTGTCCAGTTGGAAAAAAAGAAATGCCGTACGTGTCACCGACGGCCAATCGGTCCCCATCCACAGAGACTGACGAACCAAAGAGGCCTGCCGAGTTTCCACTTTCCGGACGCAGGGTTGCTTCGTGGGTCCAGGCCTGGTTATCCCGACGAAAGACGTGAACGGTGGCCATTGAGTCGCCGGTCGGGTCCCCGACGACTAGCCGGTCGCCGTTCATTGCGATAGAGCGACCAAAGACGTCGAACGCGTCTGGATTAGGTCCGGTCAACCGAGCCTCCTCCACCCAACCACGTGAGTCATGCCGAAACACGTAAACGACGCCCGCAGACCCTTCGGCGTCCGCTATCGTGCGATCGAACTCCGCAGAAACGGCGATGCGTGTCCCGTTGATTGCAACCGAACCTCCGAAAAAGGCATAATCGTCCAAGTTGGACGGGATGATCTTCGCTTCTTCGACCCAGTCCCTCCCATTGTATCTGAACAGATACGCGGCGCCAGTGAACGGCCCGATGTCTTCCGTCGCGGGCGCGCCCACTACAACAACGTCGCCAGAAATGGAAGCAGCGGCACCAAAGAGGCCAACCGTTCCGGTATCCACGTCGGAAGGCACCAGCTTTGCTGCGAAACGCCAGGGTCCGGAGTCGCGATCAAACACGTATACAGACCCGGTACTCCTGCTTTGAGTTGGTGCATCGTGGCGAGAACCGAGTACAATGCGATCGCCGTCAATCGAAACGAAGCCGGCGACTTCAAGGGTGATCGCTTCAGCGTCATTCGCCGTGATGGTCGCTTCGTAAACCCAACGCTCACGCTGATTCTTGAATATGACGGCGGCGTACGCGTCGCGCCGTGAGAACTGCACCACAGGATCTGGACGACTTTCTAGGGCCCCTACGACGAGTGTGTCGCCGCTCAACTGGACGGGAGCGCCGAACCGCATCACACACGGTACGTCTAGGTCGAGCCATTTGTACGGGTCTTCTGGGCACGATCGAGGTGGAACAATTCGTTCGGTCAAGCACTGCGCGTAGCATATGGTTGACGGCGCTGCAACCGCTAGGACGCACAACGCACGCACCCGCAATCGGTTCGCTCCACAAAAATGACTCTCTTACTAGCACTACAGCGCTAATTGTCATGGCGTTTGAGTCGTGAGGTTTTGGCGGTGCGGTTGCGGGCTTGGTGGTACTGGATGATGCGGGCGGTGCGTT
>SBAX01000161.1 GCA_005240095.1 Phycisphaera mikurensis | reverse complement strand
CAGATTCGTGTAGCGGCACGGCGCCAGCGAATACTGACGTGATGCTTCGTGAGCGGTGTCTTCGTTTGATGCCAAGTTCACGAGTGCCCATGCTCGCTGGTCAGTTCCAACAGCATCTGCGCAGCCCGCTGCGATGCCCGGTGCTCACGCAGAGGCCCGATGACCTCGCGAAGTCCGCTGATCATTTCCGCTCGTCGTTGTTCGGATTGCAACAAATCAATAGCGGTTCGTGCGATCGGTTCCGTGGAGCGGTAGTACGGCATGAACTCGGGGACGACCTCACGGCCGGCGAGGATGTTGGGCAGCGACAGGTACGGTGTGTGGATCATCCACCTTCCGATGGCGTGATAAAAGAGCGGCGAAGTCTTGTACATGACGATCATCGGCCGCTCATGGAAAGCGACTTCCAGGGCTGCCGTCCCGGAAGCCACCAGCACCAAGTCGGCCGCCTCAATAGCCTCGCCGCACGCGCCGCCGTGAATGCGTACCGTCAGGCCGCCCCGCGCCGTGAGGCCCTCCACGATGGGCATGACCTGCGGATTGGCCGCGGAGACCACGAATGATGAGCCGCGCACTGCCGCGGCGATTCGCGCGGCGACCTCCAGTTGTCCCGGTAGAACGCTCGCGACAACGTGCCTGCGTGAGCCTGGCAACAGCGAAATGACCGGCCGGCCTCGTTCGCGCAGCTCCGCGACGACACCATCAGAAATGCGTTCCTCGCGCACGCGTTCCGCGAGAGGGTGGCCCACGAACGTCACATCTACTCCCTGATTGCGGAAGTATTCCTCCTCGAAGGGCAGGATTGCCGCGACCTTGTCCACCCGATGGCGGAGCTTGTAGATGCGGTACGCCCCCCAGGCCCAGAGTTGCGGGGCGACGTAGTACAGGACGGGGATGTTCATGGCCTTGGCTTTGGCGGCCATGGGGAGATGGAGGGTAGGGCTGTCCACCAGGACCGCCGTAGCAAACGGGAACCGCCGCAGGCACCGGTCGGCGAGCGCCATGGCGGCGATGCCCCGGCGGGCGCTTCCCAAGGCATTGAGCAGCATGGCCGCGTGACGCGTCATGTCGAACAGCCGGTAGCAGCCGGCTTCGACCATCCGTGGGCCGGCGATCCCCAGGAACCGAAGGCTCGGGTCAAGGCGGCGCGCTGCCCGGATCAGGGCCGCAGCGTGCTCGTCCGCGCTTGGCTCCGCGGCGCTAATGAACACAAGCCGGCGGTGGTCGGCGTGCCCAGCAGGAGTCGGTTCGGCTGTCATGGTGTTCGCCTGCCCCGGAAACAGTGTGGCCAGGAACGGGTCGGGAGGATACGTAACATATTGTCAAACATAAAGTTATGTGTCCACGCCCGCTTCGGCCGCGCCCTTTGTTCGGAAACCAAGGGTACAACGGGATTCGGGGCAAGCCAGTCCCTCTGAGTGGGATTCCCCACCCCTGGGAAGCCGCCCTTGCTCGACAAATGCAATCTGGTAGACTTGGGGGTTCCGATCGTCGCGTCGACGAGAACGGTGCAGTATTGGCTTTGGAGGTGCTTTTTGGGATCGGAGTTGGTTCGTCAACTGGTTGATTCGGGGATTCACTTCGGTCACCGTTCCAGTCGCTGGAACCCGAAGATGAAACCGTACATCTTCGGCAAGCGAAACACCATTCACATTATCGACATCCGCGAGACCGTGCGAGGGCTATTGCGAGCCAAGAAGTTTGTCTCGCAGGTGGTGGCCCGAGGCGATGACGTGCTGTTCGTGGGCACCAAGCGCCAGGCCCGGATCCAGGTTCAGGCGCAGGCCATTCGCGCCGGAATGCCCTACGTGACGGAGCGTTGGCTGGGCGGCACGCTGACCAACTTCCGCACGATTCGCTCACGCCTGCAGACGCTCGAGGAGTTGGAAAAAGCGCAGGCGGACACCACCGGAAAATACAGCAAGAAGGCGATCTCGTCGCGGCTGCGGGAGATTCGCCGGATCCAGCGTAACCTGGAAGGTATTCGCGGAATGACCCGCCTTCCGGGAGCGCTCATCGTGATCGATGTTCATCGAGAACACAATGCGGTGCGCGAGGCCAAGAAGCTGGCTATTCCCACGGTGTGTCTGATCGATACGGACTCCGACCCGGATTTTGCGGACATCCCGATTCCAGGCAACGACGACGCGATTCGTGCGATCGACACCGTACTGTCGCATCTGGCGGACGCCGTTGAAGAGGGGAAGAAGGCGCGGACGGCGACCCAGGCGACGGAGGGCGCGGAAGGCGGTGCGCCGCGGAAGCGGTCGCGCCGCACGAGCACGGCCCGGGCAGAGGAGTTTGCCGGCGACGACGGCAAGCCGAGTTCATCCGAGACGCCGGTCATGGCGCGGGCCGGCGAGCTGACTCCGGCCACGGACGGGTCAACCTAGCGCGCACATTTTCGGCACGCCGTCGGCGAATCGAGAATGGTGATTGACACGGCCCCTTTCGACTTGGCGCGTTTCCGATCGTATCGTGAGTTCCCCCAGAGGATTCCATCGCGGCGGTGCCGCGGGCAAGCTTGAGGTATCAGGACATGGCAGCAGTTACGGCACAAATGGTTAAGGACCTTCGGGAGCGTACTGACCTTCCGATGATGGAATGCAAGCAGGCGCTCGCCGAGTGCGGCGGCGATTTCGAGGGAGCGCT
>SBAX01000207.1 GCA_005240095.1 Phycisphaera mikurensis | reverse complement strand
GTCTTCGAGAAGGAACAGGCCCTGCTCGACAAGGACTTCCAGGTCTTCTACACGACCGGCGTCAAGGACGTGGGCGTGACCGCGCTCATTCAGCCCGGCGGCTCGAAGAACGACGACAAGACAATCGCCGCGTGCGACGCCCGCAACGTGGCCATGATCTTCACCGGCACGCGACATTTCCGGCATTAGATTCCTCACCCCTCTCCCTCCAAGGGAGAGGGGCCGGGGGTGAGGGTAAGCCACGCGACACCGTGGTTTTCAGCCGCTCCACGATTCGACCCCCACCCTGGCCTCTCCCCGCCAGCGAGAGGGGATGGGTGGACCGAGCCGCGACCGGAAGGGAGCGGATTGGTTAACCCGCCGCGCGAATCGAGCGTGTCGCTTCCGCTCCGCGCTCTGATAGGTACAATCTCTTCAGGCTCATGAAACTCTACACCAAGACCGGCGATGACGGCTCGACGGGACTGATCGGCGGGCCCCGCGTGGCCAAGGACGATCTTCGCGTGGCTGCGTACGGCGACGTCGATGAGACCAACGCGGCCCTCGGCGTGGTCATCGCGGGATGCGCAGACGAGAAGCTCGTCGCCATGCTGCGGCAGATCCAGCATGAGCTGTTCGAGCTGGGCACTCAACTGGCCACGCCGCAGAGCGCTTCGCCCATGCTCAGCATTCGCGCCGAGCAGGTAGCCAACCTGGAGCGGTGGATCGATCAGGCGTCGGCCGAGGTCCCCCCGCTGCGCAACTTCATCCTCCCCGGAGGAACGCCGTCGGCCGCGGCCTTGCACCTGGCCCGTACGGTCTGCCGCCGGGCGGAGCGGACTGTAGTCACCCTCGCCCGAAAGGAGCCGGTCGGCGAATGCATCGTTCCCTATCTGAACCGCCTGAGCGACCTGCTCTTCGCCCTGGCGCGAGTATGCAATCATCGCGCCGGTGTTGCCGACATCCCCTGGATTGCGAAATAATCGCCACCGAATGAAGACTCCGCGAACCCCGCTATCCGGCCGGCGTAGCATCCCGAGTTCCATGAGCCCTGGCGCCGTTCAATGTCCGCTTCGGTGAGCACAGCACCCGCCCAACTCGGCGTTCCGCTGCGACCGTTGCATGTGGTCATGATGTGCCTGGCGGGCGGGGTGATCACCGGGGGGTTCCTTCTGCTCAGCGCCGCCGAGTCCACCACGCTCGTTGACGGCGCCGTCGAGTGGCACGCCGAATCGCCCCTGCGGGCCATCGTGCAGCTCCTGTGCCTTAACTACAGCTTTCCGACCCTCAACGCCGGGGACATCAAGGGTTATCTGCTCGGCATCGGCGCCGGGATAGGACTCATCGTTCTTGGAGTCGGCGGATTGGCCAGGCCCGTAACGGCTGAGATCGAAGTGCCCACAGACGGGACCGATTTCGACGCACTAACCGAGCGCCCCCGCAAAACCCACCTTCCCCCGCTGGTGGCGGCGCAGTTTCTCGCCCTGCTCTATGTACTCTGGTCTTTTGCCAGCAGCCGCTGGTCGGCCTCGCCGCGCCTGTCCATCGGCGGCAGCGTTCTGTGGGCTACCGGCTTTTTCTGGTCCTTCTGCCTGGGGCAAGGTCTGAGTGTCCTGGGGGCAAGATGGGTCTGCCGAGTTCTGCTGGTCGTGACCGGCATAACCAGCGTCGTGGCGCTGTGGTACTACTTCGGCCGCAACCCCACGTTGCGAGCCAAGTTTCCCTTCGGCAACCCCAACTTCCTTGCCGCGGCATTGATCCCCGGCGTAATCCTGGCCCTTGCTACTGCCGCTGAGAAATGGCGGGAGTTCATGCGTACCGACCGCTGGCAGTCCGCCGTCTGGTGCGCGATTGCCGTGGCGGTCATCGCGCTTTCGGGATGGACATTGACGCTGAGTGATTCCCGCGGAGCCAACGTCGGCCTGGTCGTGGGCATCTTCGCCACGCTGCTTTTCGGTCTGCCCGGTCGGTGGAAAGTAGTTCCGTTGCTCATAGGAATCGTGGGGCTCCTGGCAGCTACCTGGTACTTCGTCACATTCCTGGCCGAACCATCCGCCACCGGGCGAGACGCAACCATGCGGCTACGCGTGTACGCCTGGAGCTACGCCTGGCGGATGTTCCAGGATCGCCCGCTGACCGGTCATGGACAGGGCGGCTTTGCCATGGCAGGAGACTCCCTTTCCGCCGGCGACGTCCTCGCCGATCCCCCCGTATTCGAGTCGCGCATTGACCACGCCCACAACGAGTGGCTGGAAGTGATGGCCGATCTGGGGGCGGTGGGACTGATTCTTATCGCCGCGGCGCTCCTGCTGACGCTCTACGCCGCCGGCCGCGCGCGGCGTGAGCTTGGCGGCGCTGACCGGGCAGTGGTGACCGCGTTGCTCGGCGCCTTGGTCGGCTTGGTCGTCTCCGAGACCTTCGGCGTGGGACTGCGGGTGTGCGAAGTTCCCCTCGCGTTCTTCACCGTGTTGGGATTGCTCTGGGCATTCGCTCGAACGGGTCCCGTGGGTAGATGGTGGGAAGAGACGGTGAGCCGGTCCATGCGGACGTTCCTTGCTGTGCTGGGCTTGGTAACCGGCCCCGCGGCCCTGATCGCCACGCAACAGGATTTCTTTGCAGCGCGCCAGGCATATCGCACGGATACGGCTCTTCAGCAGGCAGACTTTGAGTCCGCCATTCGCGCCGCCACGCTGGCCACCGACCGCCTGTATCCCCAGCGAATCCTGATGAACTACTTTCGATTGGCCCAGACGCATCTGCTCGCCGCTGAAGATCTGCAGAACCGCGCCTCCGACCGCGAGCGCCGGGCAACTGAAACTGAGCCGGCCAATCCGCGCCTGCAGCTCCTTGCCGCCGAGGACTATCGCGCCGCAGAAGAACAGTGCAAGGCGGCCAGCCACGCGCTGAAGGAGTTGGTGTCGGCCGCCCCAGCGTACATCAATCACGGCCAGCTCGAGTATCGCATTAATCTGGTGCTGGCCCGCGTCGCCGCATCGCGCGGCGAAATGGACACCGCTCAGGCCTACGCCCGAAACGCGGCGACGGCGATCGAGCGGGAGCTGACTCGACAGCCGTTCGATCCCGATGTGGCCTTGAACTTCATGCGCCTTGTAGCTCAGCTCATCGAACCCGCCCGGGTCATGGATATTCTGTCGCGTCCGCTTCGATATAACCGCGTTTCCGACGAGGCTGTGGCGTTCCTCCGCGACCTCGTGCGCAACGACACCTTCGCCACCGAATGGGCGCGGGTGCTGGACGAAGCCGAGAACGCTGCAGCCCCCGACCGGGAGCGGGGCGTGCCGGAAACGTGGGCGCCCGAGAAGCTGCGACTGGGGGCGACCCTCGACTTCATCCAGGGCGATTATTCCGCCGCAGTCCACCGGTTTGAGCAGGCCGCCCTGCGCTACGACCGTCTGGGGGCAGGTCCACCGCTGGGGGCTGCGAGCTGCTATGCGGAGTTGGCCGACTGCCGCTTCTATGCCGACCCGCAACATCCCGCCCCCGCCATCGACGCGGCCCAGCGGGCCCTAGAGATCACCGCTGAATCGCGCCCCGGTCGGGAACTGCGCAGCAGCATCCGCCAGCGGCTTATCCACTACTACCTAGCGGCCGGCGAGGAGGATGAGGCCCGGCGCGTCCTGCGGGAACTGGCTCCCGCCTCGGTGCAGCCGCACGTGCTGGAAAACGAGTTGGGAAGCCGGTACCGCCGCCTGTGCGAATCGTTGTTGCAGCGGCGAGAGAACCAGACCCTGCGCAAGCCCACGGACGATCTGCTGCCCAGGCTCATAGAGTGGCTTCGGCGGGCCATTGAGCTGAATCCCGCGGACCCCGCAGCGTATTTCGTGGCCGCCGACCTTGCTTTCCACGCCGGCGACGATGCTCAGGCGGCACAGCACCTGGCCGAGGCCCTTCGGCGCGGCCTGCCGCCGGAGGAAGCGGCGAGGTTCCTTGAGGCGGCCCTGGCAAAGCGTCCCGAAAGCGACCCCCTAAGCGCCCTGCAAGCGGCGCTGCTGGCGACCCCAAATGGCACGGAAACGGCCCCAAAGCGTCCCTGAGCGGCTTGCCCGGCTCTGCCGGCTGCCCTAGGCTACATTATTCGAGCGGGCGACACCGGCGGCCACGGTTGGCCCCACCCGCGCGGGCTACGAGCGGGGTCTCCCATGGCCGATGCCGTCCACACCGTCCTGCCATCGGGCTTGGAGTATGGGGTCCTCCCTCTGCCCGACCGGCATCTGGTAGCCTTTCAACTTCGGTTCCTGGTGGGCACGGCCAATGAGCCGGCCGAGCACCTGGGGCTCGCTCGGTTGGTTGAGGAAACCCTGGACAAAGGGACGCAGAGGTACAGCGGGCGGGAGCTCGCCGACGCGTTCGATGCCATCGGCGCCGGGCGGCAGAGCGGGACCGGGCGGGAAACGATGACCTTCACCTGCTCCGTTCTTCCCGAGCATCTCGAGCGGGCCATTGCCCTGCATGCCGAGTTCTTGCGGCATCCGACCTTCCCCGACGATGCCGTCAGCGTGAACGTGCAGCTCGCCAAGCAGGAGCTGATCGCCCTCGACGATGATGCCCATGGGCTGATGGAGAAGCTCGTCTCGCGGCAGGCGTACGGATCCGCGCTGGGGCGTCACCCGCTCGGGGAACATGAGACTCTAGACCGGATTGAACGGGCGCATCTGGAGAGTTTCTGGAAGGATGGCTTTCACGTCGGGCGGATGGTCGCGGCGATCGCGGGCGGCGTGGATGCGAGGCATGCGGCGGAAGTCCTGGCTAGGCATTTCGACGGCTTCGGCAGTTCGCGCAAGGCCGGGCGGCAGCAGTTTCCCGTGGAGTTCAGTCCCGACACCAGGCACTATCCCAAGAACTTAGAGCAAGAGCAGATCGCCATCTGCTGGCCGGGGGTCGAGGCGGTTCACGATGATTTTCCGATCCAGCAGGTGACCCTGGGCATCCTGTCCGGTGGGATGAGCGGGCGGCTGTTTACAGAAGTGCGCGAAAAGCGCGGATTGGTCTACTGGGTGGGCGCCTGGCAGGAGACGCCGCGCGGAGCGGGCATGATGTTCATGGGCGCCTCGACGACGCCGGATCGCTGCGACCAAACTTACACGACCCTGCTTCGCGAGGTAGATCGCCTGGCCGAGGACCTCACCGAGGACGAGCTGGAGCGGGCCATCACCGGCATCGTGGCCAATCAGGAAACGCGGGGCGACACGACCCGCTCGCGCTGTACGGAACTGGCCAATGATCTGTTCTTCTTCGGCCGGCCCGTGCCGATGGAGGAAAAGCTCGACAAGGTCCGCCGCGTCCGCATCGCCGACGTCCGCCGATACCTCGAAGAACACCCCCGCGACCGACTCTGCGTGGCCACGCTGGGCCCGCGGCCTCTCACCGCCCACGCCCCCTCGCCAGCGAGGCGATCAGTTGAGCAGGTGAACAGGTGAACGGTGAAGTACGAAGGACCAAGGACCAAGGACCAAGTACGAGCATTCCTACGCGTGACGGGCGAGGGACGCCCACGCCGTCCCAGAAAGCACTGCCGACACGGTCAGTGGCACAGGTGTCAACAGTGTCACCAGCCATCGAAAGGATTCATCCTGGCGCGTTCTTTTCCTTTGGCACCTTTTTCTCTTCCGAAGTCTCGGCCCCACATTCGGGGCAACGCTCTGACGACACAGCATGTGCGTCGAACCCGCAGTTCACACACCTCCCCGGCATGGAAGCAAGGATTCGGCGGATCTCTGTCCGCGTCGCGATGCGATCCCACAGGGAAAGCAGCCAGGCGCATGAAGATACTGTCACGAAGGTCAGTGTCCAACGCGTGGGCGCGGAGACACTTAGCGAGTCGCAGAGAGCGATGGTGCTACCGGCGACGACGCCGTAACATAGCGCCCGCAAGACCATCGGCCATCCGCGGAATATGGTTCTCCGTCGCGCGGTATTCCAAATCGCTCGGACCTGCGAATCGTCATCTATCCCGAACAGTTCCATTCGGAAGTCCTGGGATCCAGCGCACCCGTCCGTTCGCGGGCGGTTGTTGTGCCGCACGGCGTTGCAGCCTTTGACACACGAGAAGACGAGCGTCCGGACGATGAACCGCCGGAGGCTCCAAGCTCCCCGTACCGCGCCCACCTTGAGCCGGTATGCTTTCTCGAATCATCTATGCCCCGAAACGCCGGCCTCAACGCTGTCCAGGGCTCCTCCGGTGATCCATTGCGTGATGTCCCTTCGCGCCGAACCATTCTAGTTCGGACCCCTTCGCCATTCTTGTTCCGCTCGCTCACGCTCGTACGGCGTATCAGGGTCGCCAGAGTCGTACCTCGGACCCGGCAACGGCGCAGGGGCAGGCGGTCCCGAGAGCGCCCCTGAGCCATACTCGGGGAAGCCTATTCCTGGTCCGCCCCACCGTGGCGGAATGGGATCGGTAGGCCTCCTGAATTCGTCTTCGATCCGACTGCCAGCGCTCCATCCGGCATTCCCACCGGCTGTGCTGCCGGCACCGGCAGCAAAGATTGATGCCCACGGGTTCTTTGTCACCACCAAGCACAGCGCCCCGCCCGCGACGGCCCCAATGCCACCGCCGATAACGGCTCCAATGTTACCCCCGATCGGGCCCAATCCGAGCGGATCAAGATGCGTGCTCGGCGTACCAAAGACGTAAAGAAAAACATTCGCCCCGCCGAGGATCCCAATCGGGTCACGTTGGAGGAAGCGGCCCGAGGCCGGGTCGTAGTAGCGCGCGCCGACGTGGAGGAAGGGGAACTCCGGTTGGAGGACCTCCGATTGGTAGCCGAAGGCACCCGCGTACTCGAAGCGCCCGTGAGTGTTGGAGACCGGCTCGCCAAAGGCGGTGTGCACGCGGGCCGCCCCACCGGCGCCGGTGGAGCCGCTGGTCTGCCGCAGCGTGCCGAGGTGGTCGTTGTGCAGATAGTCGGCGCTGGTGCCTAGCTTTTGCCACAATCCAGGCTGATAGGCATCGGTAGGCGTTGCCGAGGGCGGCGAACCCGCGACTGTGTAATCGCCGTAGGCCGCGTCGCCATCGTAGTCCGTCCACACCGAGTCCGCTTCGGCGAAGGTCTGGCTCGCCGGAAGATAGGTGAGCCTGCGGTCCAGATACCGCGACCGCGCCCCGTCATAACGGAACTCCCGGGCCCATTTGATCTTGTAGCTGTTGGCCCGCGGGCAGGCGCTCACCGGGTTCCAGCACCATTCCTCGCCGTGGGCGAAGGTCACCGTGCGGCCGTTCTGGGCGTAGCCCAGGCGGACGGAGGTGTAGCGCGTCTCGCCAGTCTGGCAGGTCGTCCCCGGACCGGCGAAGGCCATGGACTCCCCCTCTCCCCCCGGGAGAG
>SBAX01000379.1 GCA_005240095.1 Phycisphaera mikurensis | reverse complement strand
GTGTGCGGCGTCCAGCGCCAGCGCGAATGGGAGGTTGGTCAAGCTCCACGATAGAACGCATCAAACCTTGACACGGCTCACTTCATGGGAGTGGCACACACGATGTTTGTACCGCACTGCTCGCGGTGGCACACGCACCTCACGCTCCCTGCGGCTCGCTAATCGTCCTTTCGGTCCAGGGGCAAACGCGAGGTCACCATGAGCTCGAAGGAGCGGTCGCGGAAGGCGGTGCCGTCGAACTGCCAGCGCACGGTGTTGTCGCCCTCGGTCTTGTCGGCGTTGTGGGCGACGATCTCGCCGGGCATGGTCACCTCGATATCAAAAGCGTGTCCTCCGGTCTGGTTGGTGATGTCGTAGTACTTTTTGGCCCGGTCGTAAGCGGCTTCGAAGCGGGTGAAATGCTCGGGGTCGTATTTCGCATCATTGCGGAGGGAAGTCACGAAGGCGCGATGGGCGGCGTCGATAATCTGCTGGGACTCTCGCTCCATGGCGTCCTGTCGCTGCTCCTCGGGGATGCTCGCGAGGGTATGGGCGATGCGATCCCAGTCCGTGTGTTCCTCATAGACATCGAGGAGGGCGCGGCGGGCGAGCAGCCAGTGGTCGGGCTTGAGCGCTTCGTTGGACTCCCGCAGGGCACGCTGGGCGAGCTCGACCTGCTTGAGGCCCTCGGCGCCGGCGATGGCCCTGACGACCTGGACGCGCTCCTCATGGGTGAGTTCCTCCGGCTTCTTTTCGCCGAGCTGCTTGATGTTGTCGTCCATGACGTTGTCCACCCAGAGCTGGACATAGGCCCAATCGCGGGGCTCGTAGACGCGGCGGAAGTGGAGGTAGACGCCGTCGGAGCGGACCTCCCGACGCACGGTGGTGGGGAAGCTGAGATACAGGCGGCGGTTCGGGTCGGAGGGAGACGCAAAGCTGGAGGGAAGCTCTTCGTTGGGGCCGAAGCTGCGCTCGCCGGTGATCTTGATGACCTCCTTATCGCCGTCCTGCTTGATCTCCCGCTCGACCTTCCAGCCGGCAGCCTGCGAGGGCATGGCGTCGAGGGTCTCGAAGTCCCCCTTCTCTCCCTCGTAGGCAACCGCGATGGTGACGCGACCGTCCTTAGTGATGGTGATCGATTCCTTTCGTTCGAGGCATCCGGCCATTGGCGCTGTGACAAGTCCGACCGCCGCGGCCAACATGGCAAACCGCTGTCTACGCATGATCCGTCCTCCCGGCTGTGGGAATCCCTGACTCCGAGTCCGGTATCCCAAGCGGCCATCTTACACCTATATGGACGGTTCAGGGGGCGGTTTGGACTACAAGCTAGAAACTAGAAACTGGAGACTAGAGACAAGAATCGAACGTCCGCGCGGGCTGAAGCCCGCGGCTCAGTTGTTTGCAAGGGCGGAGGGTTGGGCAAGGTCGGCGACGTAGAGCCCGGCCGGAGCGTCGCTTGGCCACGGCCGGAGGGGGCTGAAGCGGTCGAATCCGGGAACGGAGGGATTCCAGAGCTCGGCGGCGGCGGACCCGTCATCGGCAACGATGTAGATTCGCTCCGCCTGATCGGGTGGGGCCATCCGAGCTATGCCCAGTCGACGCGTGTAATAGGCGGTCGCAGGGGAAAACCGGGACACCACGGCGCAGCGCTCGGCACCGAATTGGTGACATTCACGCAGGGCGTCCTCGACTTCGACCAATCCGCAGGGCTCGGCGCAGAGGCGAGACTCTCGGACAACAGGCAATGATCCGACGACGCTTAACGCGAGGAGGGTGGTGCCGACGGCTACGCGGAGGGGTGCCGCCCGAATGGCGCTGAGCACACACGCGATGCCGACGGCGGAGCAGGTCAGGAACATCGGTAAGGCAAACAACCAAGCTCGCGCGGGGAGAGGCGCACGTGCAAGCCAAGCCATCGCCGGAGCCGTGGCGAGCAGGACTAGCGGCAAGGATCGGTGGCGGTCCGGCCGCACAAGCGCCGCAACGGCAAAAACGACAAAGCCGAAGACGTAGGCGGCCACACACCACGCAGGAGCGTGCCTCACCGCAAGCAGCGAGGCGGCGGTGACCATATCGCTCCAGGAGCGAATCTGATCACCGAGTATGCCATAGGCCATGTCGCGCGTCGCAAGGAGCTTTTGTGGTCCTTCGGATAGCAGGATGGGTAGGTAAAACAGAAGACTCAGTACGAAGCACAGGCCCGTGCTGACGGTGAGGTTCCTTAGGACGGCACCACGCAGCTCCTTCCACAATCCCGCGATCAACCCGACAAGGTTTCCGACAATCGCAAGACCCATGACTGGAACGGTAAAGGCGCCGCTGGCGCCCACAACGGTCCACAGCACCCAAGAGCGCTGTTCGTGCGGGTTGCGAAGAAGCTTCACGGTGAGGCCGGTGAGCAAGGTGGCGAACAAGGCCAGCCAGGAGTAGCCGCGGGCGTTGGCGGAGTATTCGACGAGCGGTGAGGAACCGGCCACGGCGATGGCGGTCAGCAGCGCGGCCAGACGGCTGCTGCTGACGATCCATGCCAGCCATGCGGCTGCCGCAATCAGCAGGACGCCGCCCACGAAGGCCGGAATTCGCAGGGCCGCGGGGCTGTCGCCCCACATGCGACTCGCTGCCTGGACCATGAGGGTGTGAAGAACGTGGTTGTTGGGGGTGTAGTGAGTGAGGATGTGGCCGGGGGAGCGCGAGGCGTAGTGAATATAGTTGTAGGACTCGTCATAACGCATGGGGTGGTCGAGGAAGCGCCACCGCAGGACGGCGCCGGCGAGGAGCACAATCAAGACCGCCAAGACGGTAGTCGCGGCGCTGCGCCGAGTTGGGCGGGCGTTCGAAGCCATCGGCCATTCTTCGGACAGGGCGGGGTGAGGCTGTACCCAACCGCCGTCCTGGCGTGGTGAGAACCGCGTTTCCGGCAAGAAATCGTGGATCGCGCACCGATACTGACCGCGGGGACGCAGGTTTTCCTGCAATGCCCTGATGGGACAAGGAAGGCAGAACCGAGCGATGTCAACCACGATCACGGCCGACGCCTATCGCGAGCGGATGCTGGATCTGCAACGCCAGGGCAAGGGGTATCAGTTTCTGAGCCTGGTGGACACGTATTTGGCGGCGGCGGCGGATGATCATGAAATCCGTCTGCGCGCGGCCCGGGAGTACCTCGATCTGGGGCTCATCGATGCGGCCAAGGAATTGTTCGACGCGGCCGCGGGCGTGCTGCCGGGAGAGGTCACGCAGCTTGCCGAGACGGTGGCGTCCCTGCGCGGAGGATCGATCCCGTGGACGGCGCATGAGCGGGTGTTTGAGTCGAACCTTTGTGCGCTAAGGGCGCGAGGCGTAGATTGCAACGCAATCCGAGCATCGTGGAGCGAGCGGCGGCATCGGTACCGGCTGCTTCGGGACAAGCATGGCGTGTATCAGGTTCGTCGCCAGGATGCGGCGGGTACGTGGCGATGGTTTCCTTATCTGGGAAACCATCGCGCCGTCGATGATGCCCGGCCGCTGCCTGAAGCCGCGGGCGGCGCGAACATGCCCGGTCCATATCTGTTTGAGGGAGTGGGCCTGGGGCGGTACTTCGAGCGGGTCTACGAGGCCACGTTGGATACCTTCCTGGGGTATAGCTGCGCGTTGTTCGTCACCGAGCCCGACGCGGATGTGCTCGCGGTGGCGCTGCATTTGAACGATTGGAGGAAGCTGCTCGCGGACCCCCGCGTGCAATTGTTCTTCGGCGAGGATTGGGCGAGGGCGCTCAGCGAGGCCTGGCGGGATGACCCGGATCTGCCGCTGCCGCGGCAAGCGATGAACTGCGGCTGGCCGTCGGATGAATCCAAGCCGCGTGCGGTCGATATCGTCCGTGGGGCCACAGAAGCGCGCGAAACAGCAATTCGCGACTCCTTGGCAGACCTGGAGCGGCGCTATGCAGCACGAGATATCTCGTACCTGAGCGGGCGACTGAGTGCGGCGCTGGAGGGATCCGGGCCGCCGCTGCGCATCCTCGCGGCAGTGAGCATCCATACGACGTTCCTGCAGCACTCCATGCGGGACGCCAAGCGAGCGCTGGAGGCGATGGGACATCGCTGTGTGGTGCTCAGCGAGCGATCGCCCTATACGACCACAAGCCCGCTCTCCTTCCACCGGGCGATCCGCGAGCTGGACCCCGATCTGTTCTTCGTGCTCGATCATCTTCGACCGGAGTTCGAAGGGTTCATCCCCAGCAACCTGCCGATCCTGACGTGGGACCAGGATCAGCTCCCGCACGTAATGACCAGAGCGAACCTGCGGCGCGTGGCGAGGCACGATTTTCTGGTGGGGTGCTCGAAATCGCATTGCGTTTCGCACGGGTTTGACCCGCGGCAGTATCTGCACGCGCGGGTGCCGACGTGCCCGGAGCAGTTCGGGGGTGAGCCGCTCAGTGCTGCGGAGGAAGCGCGATATGCGTGCGATGTGTCCTACGTGAGCCATGCCTCGCAGACGCCGCTGCAGTTCCACGACCAGGAGAAGCGGGGATGCGGCAGCGCCAGCCTGTCGCGACTGCTGGATGCCCTATATGAGCTTCTGCCCGCACAGCTTTCCGTCCATCGGACGACCGACGGCGGCGTGATGTCCCAGGTTCTGGCGGAGGGGTGCGGGCGAGCAGGGATCGGGCGGCTCGACGCCGACCTCGAGGAGCGGCTTCGGAGCTGGTACCTGTGGCGGCTGGGGGATCGCATCTTTCGGCACGAGGCGCTGGAATGGGTGGGGAAGTGGGCGAGGGGAAGCGGGCGGTCGTTTCGCATCTACGGTCGGGGATGGGACAAGCACCCTACGCTTTCCGAGTTCGCGGCGGGGCC
>SBAX01000417.1 GCA_005240095.1 Phycisphaera mikurensis | reverse complement strand
CGCACCGCCCGCATCATCCAGTACCACCAAGCCCGCAACCGCACCGCCAAAACCTCACGACTCAAACGCCATGACAATTAGCGCTGTAGTGCTAAGAAGGTGGGCTGCCTCCGTCAGCACAGGCCAGCAGGTGAGCGGAGGCCGGCGGAGTTGGCGAAGGTGTTCCACGCAGCGCTCGTGCTGGGATTCCTTCTGATAAAGAATCGCAACGAGCGGGCCGGTATCGAGCAAGACCGGCTCAGCCAAGACCAAACCCTTCCATGTGCGCCGGATTCGTGCTCAGATCCGTCGGTGGATTCTTGTCCCCCTTGACGCATCCGATGAACCCCTTGCTGGACCAGCGGTCAAACAGGGTCTCACCGCCGTTCGTCTCGCCTCTGGGATGCGTCGCCGCGTACGCCTCAATGGCGTCTCGGACCAGGTCCGCAGCGCTGATGCCGGATGCCCTGGCCAGATCGTCGATCTGACGTTCAAGCTCAGCGTCGAGTTCTAAGCGGTGCGATCGATGCATATTCTTGACTCAATGAACCAACTTAATTCTAAGCCTTCGAGGGGCGACGCGTCAAAACCAGCCCTCACCCCTGGCCCCTCTCCCGCGGGGAGAGGGGAACCGGCGTGAGGACACGCCGGCTCGGAAACACCCCGCGCGGAGCCGGCGTGAGGACCGGTCGTCGAGGATGATGTCTACGCCTCACACGTAGCAGCTTGCGGGCGCATCCGGGCCGCATTGCCATAATGCGGCGAAAATGTACAAGAGGCGAAATAACCACTCGATCACGAAAATAGCGAAGATGAATTGCATGATCAGGGTCCCTCTTGTTTTGTGGCGTGGAGCAGCTCGCGCACGGAGGCGACGGCGAGGTCGGGCGGGACCTTCCGCGATTCGCCCGTGATACGGACCTGGAGTTCGACGACGTCTTCGGCGAGGCCCTTTTTGCCGACGACGACGCGGACGGGGAAGCCGACGAGGTCGGCATCGTTGAACTTGAAGCCCGGGCGGGCGTCGCGGTCGTCGAGGATGACGTCGAGGCCCGCGGCGGCGAGTTCGTTGTGGAGCTTTTCAGCCATGGCCAGCACGGCCTGGTCGCGGATGTCGAGGGCGAGCACGGCGGCCTGGAAGGGGGCCACGGACGGGGGCCAGATGATGCCTTTTTCGTCGTGGAAGGCTTCAATGACCGCGGCCAGGGTCCGCGTTACGCCGATGCCATAGCAGCCCATGATGAAGGGGCGGGGCTTGCCTTCGTGATCGAGGCACTTGGCGTCCATGGCCACGGAGTACTTGGTGCCCAGCTTGAAGACGTGGCCAACCTCGATGCACTTCTTGAAGACCAGCAGCGAGCCGTTGGGGGCGCGGTCGCCCGCGACGGCGGTGCGAATGTCGCCGGATTCCTTGATGATGAAATCGCGCCCAGGGTTCACGCCGGTGACGTGGTAGTCGGTCTTGTTGGCCCCGGTGACGGCGTCGTGCATGACGGTGACCGCCTGGTCGGCGATGACCCGGGCGTGCAGTCCGATGGGTCCGGCAAAGCCCACTTCGGCGCCGGTAAGCTTGCGGATCATTTCCGGGTCGGCGGGCGTCACCCGCCCCGTACCCGCGAGCCGGGCGAGCTTTGCCTCGTTGACTTCATGATCGCCACGGACTAAGGCGACGAGAGGCTCGCCGCCGGCCTGGTAGATGATGGTCTTGATCATCTTCTGCGGCGTGCACTTTAGAAAACCGCTGACTTCCTCGATGGTCTTGAAACCCGGGGTGTGGACGTCGCGAAGGGGTTCGTTCTTTCCGTCACGGGCATCGGGAAGCGGCGCGATGGCGGCACGTTCGAGATTGGCGGCGTACTTGCCATCCTCGGACTGGACGAGGTAATCCTCGCCGGCGTCGGTGGGGACCATGAACTCGTGGGAGGCGTCGCCACCGATGGGACCGGACTCGGCCTCGACGACCACATACGGCAGGCCGCAGCGGCTGAAGATGGCGCAGTAGGCGTCGTACATCTTCTGGTAGCCTTCGTCGAGCCCGCCGGGACCTTCCTTGGTCATGTGGAAGGAGTAGGCGTCCTTCATCAGGAACTCGCGGGTACGCAGGACGCCGCTCTTGGGTCGGGCCTCGCCGCGGAACTTGGTCTGAATCTGGTAGAAGTTGACGGGGAGCTGCTTGTAGCTGTTCAGGTAGGCCCGGGCGGTTTCGGTGATGACTTCTTCATGCGTGGGGGCGAGGACGGTTTTGGAACGCCAGTCGTCACTGCCGCCGGCCAGGCGCAGCAGAACCTCGCCCATGGCCTCGACCCGCCCGGTCTGCTGCCACCATTCGAGGGGGTTCATGGCGGGCATGTGCAGCTCGATGGCCCCGGCACGGTTCATCTCCTCCCGCACGATGGCCTCCACCTTGCGCAGGGCCCGATAGCCCAGGGGCAGGAACGTATACGCCCCGGCCACAACCTGCCGAATCAGCCCCGCCCTCAGCATGAGCTGATGCGACGGCACCGTGGCCTCGGCCGGAACCTCCTTGGAGGTCGGGATGAAGAATTCGGTCCATCTCATGTGGGGATGAATATCGGCTTAGGCGAAGCGAGGCAAGTGATGAGCCTAACCTTGCCGGTGGCCTCGGCCTCCCCGATGCGGTACGTCGAGTGCGGTGACGCGCGCAAGTTGGAAGGAGTAGGTCGAGGCGTCCGGTCGGACGAAGACGGCGGTTCGGCCGCTGGGGCTATAGGCGAGCGACTCTGGGCGAGTCACAGGGACCTGCGTGCCATCCATCATGCGCATCACGAACGCGCAAAATGGCTGCGCTTGGTGGACCTCCTTGAGTCGTTCAACGGTCATGTGTGCAGTTCACGACCGGTCTGCAACAATCCGCTACTGGCCGTTGAACATGTCCTGGACGGTGGCGAAGTCGAGGACGTCGGCGTCGCCGTCGCCGTCGAAGTCGAAGCAGTCGCAACCCGCGGGGACGGGACCGCCGCCGGGACCGGTGAAGCAGGTTTCGAACGTGTCGTAGTCGACGAGGTTGACGACGCCGTCCTCGTTGCAGTCGCTGGCGATGACCTCGATCCAGAAGCCACCGGTGAGTTCGAAGACGCCGTCGGCGCTGGCCATGCGTCCGGCGTCGGGCTGGCCGATGGTGCCGGACAGCTCGAAGTCGCCACCGGTGCTGCGCATGACTCCGCCGCCGTCGATGGTGTGCCAGGAAAGATCGTAGACCGGCGCTCCGGCGGGCTCACCCCCGGCTCGGGCGGAGACCACCGCGCCGATGGCCGCAACCAAGCCTACTGCCCCTATCGCCAACGCTACATGTCGCATGCGCATGATCTGCCCTCCCAAGACCCCTACGGGCTCCCATTCTAACTGCCGGCCCGGCTCTTTGGAAGCCCCCGGGGATCGGAGCCCGCCGTCCGCCCGAAAACTAATCCCCCGCCCGCAGGAAAACGCCCATTCCTATCAAAAATGCGTCAAATGGCGGGCTCGGGGATCAGCGGGGGCTGAAAAACCGGTCACAGCACGCGGAGGGCAACGAGCCCCCCCAGGAGCCAGCAGTAGAGGGCGAAGTAGTGCAGGCGGGCGCGACGGACGGCGCCCAGGAGCAGGCGGAGAGAGATGACGCCGGTAACCAGGGAGACGATGCTTCCGACGAGGATGGGGCCCCAGGGCAGGGAGACGAAGGCGTCCAAGCCTAGCTCCAGCGCCTCCTTGAGCTTCAGCATGGCCGCCCCGACGATCGCGGGGATGGCGATGTAGAAACTGAACTCCGCGGCCCACCGGCGGCGGATGCCTAAGAACGTGGCCGTGCAGATCGTCGATCCGCTGCGCGAAATGCCGGGAAAGATAGCGACCCCCTGGGCGACGCCGATGAGCACGGCGTGTCCGGCGCGAAAGGCCTTCCAGCCGCGGCGCCCGCGGGGAAAAGCGACCGTGGCCGCAAGCAGCACGCCGGTGATGATCAGATCCACGCCGATGCCGCGGGAATTGCTGAAGGCGGCTTCGAACCGTTCCTTGAAAGCTAATCCGATGACGCCCGTGGGGATCAAAGCACAAAGGGCCAGCAGGGCGATGCGCAGAGCGTGCCGTCGATACGGCCAGTCGGTGCGCATCTCCGCGACAAAGCGCCGGGCGTAGCGGACCATCGGCTCGCGAAACACGACGAAAATGGAGATGACCGTGCCGATGTGGGTGAGCAGGTCAAAGAGCAGCATGGTCAGGCTGCTGGGATTGAGGCCGATCCACTTCTGCGAGAGGGCCAGGTGAGCGCTGCTGCTGACCGGGAGGAACTCGGTGAGCCCCTGGATCACTCCCAGCAGAACGGCCCATCCGTAGCCCAGCTCGCTCACGCGGGGGCGCTCTCCTCGAGGATGAATCGCGAGCGCAGAAGGTAGTGCACCGCGGAGAGCGCCGTGACCAGGACCGTGACCCAAACGAGCACGCCCTTGATGATCGCGGCCGACTGCGGAGTGAACCAGGTCTCTTCATGAGCGACGACAAACAGGACCACCGGTGCGGCGATGGACTGCATCCACATCTTGAGCTTCCCGTGGATCGAGGCTCCAAGGGGCTTACCCACCGACTCATTGAAGCCGCGAAGGCCCGTGACCAGCAGCTCACGTCCCACGATGACCACCACCATCCAGGCGCTGACCTGGGTGACGTTGTGGCCGGCGGCGTCCACGAACCCAGGCCCCACGAAGAGGATGAAGGCGCCGCATACAAGTACCTTGTCGACCAACGGATCGAGCACTCGGCCCAAAGGAGTTTCCTCGCCGCGCTTGCGCGCCAGGTACCCGTCCAGTACGTCGCTGGCCGCGGCCACGATGAACATGGCCACCGCTACGTCCAGCATCCAGGGCTGCGGAGAACGGTGCGAGTATTGAGCGAGAAGGACGATGAAAATCACGGCCAGCACCAGCCGCGCCACGGTGATGCGATTGGGAAGATTCAGCCTGCGTTTCATCGACCCACGACGGGCAGTGCGACTTGCGTCGGCCGGGCGACCAGATCGTAATCCGAGCGCTTCACGCAGCGCACGGTCACGAACTCGCCGGGCTTGACGTCGCGCGACTTCACGTATGTGACACTATCGACCGACGGGGCCTGTCCTTCATGACGCCCGACGGCGAGCCCGCCCTTTTTCCCGGGTTCGTCGATGAGCACCAGGAATTGCTTGCCGATCTGCTGTTCGGCGCGGGCGAAAGCCACCTCCTGTTGAGCACGCATGAGGGCGTCCACCCGCTCCTGCTTGACACGATCCGCCACCTGATCGCGCATGCGGCCTGCCGGCGTATCCGGCTCCAGCGAGTAGGGGAACACACCCAGGGCGTCAAAACCGAATGACTGAACGAACTCCAGCAGTTCGTCGAACTCCTCGTCCGTCTCGCCGGGGAAGCCGGCGATGAGCGTGGTCCGAATGGAGACGCCGGGAATGCGACTACGGATGCGCTTCAGCAGGTCTTCGGTTTCCCGGCGGGTGACCCGGCGGTGCATGGCCTTGAGCACGCGATCGTTGATGTGCTGCAAGGGCAGGTCGATGTACTTGCAGACGCGGTCCGACTCCGCGATGGCGTCGATCATCTCGTCGCTCAGCACGGACGGATAGACGTACATCAGTCGGATCCAGCCTACGCCATCGACCTTGTTCAGCTCGCGGAGCAATCCGGCAAGACCGCTTTCGAAGCGGTCCTCGCCCAGACCATAGCTGGTGGTGTCCTGCCCAATCAGGCTGATTTCTACGGCCCCGTCCGCAACCAGCTCGCGGGCCTCGGCAAGGACGACCTGCGGCGGCTTGCAGTGCATTTTTCCGCGGATAGACGGAATGGTGCAGAAGGTACACTTCTGATCGCATCCCTCGCTGATCCTGAGGTAGGCGTAGTGTCGCGGCGTGATCCTCAGCCGGGCCGTATCCAACTGGATGAAGGGGTGGTACTCGGAAAGGTAAACATCCGTAGTCCTCGGTGATGCATGCTTCTGAACCCCCCTGCCTATCAGGGGAAGGGGCAGGGGTGAGGGTACACCATTCGTACCCAGCACGGCCCTCACAATGTCGTCGCGGTTGTTCACCCCCACCAGGGCATCGATACCGGGAATCCGCTCGAGAATCGCTTCCTTATCGCGTTGCACGAGGCAACCAGCCACGACCACACGCTTCAACCCGCCGTTGCGCTTGCGGGCGACCGCCTCGCGAATGACCTCGTCGGCCTCGGTGCGCGACGCCTCGAGGAATCCGCAGGTGTTGATGACGGTAACCTCCGCGTCGTCCTCATCGGCGGTGATGGCGCAGCCGGCCTCGGCCAACTGACCGAGCATCTTCTCGGAGTCGACCACGTTCTTGGCACAGCCAAGGGACACGAAGGAAACGCGGGTAAGCTCTGGCATAGGTTCACAACCCAAAAACGCAACGGGCGAAGACCATTCTACGCACTGGGTACAGCGAACGCGACCTCGCTTGTGACCACCCCATGACATGTGGCAACAAAGAGGCCCGCATGAGGCGTCCCCATGCGGGCCCACGTTTTGGACGCTGCCGTAAGCAGCTACGTCCGCTGCCCTACGGCAGCCCACCTATCTTCGATTCCAACGGACCACCTCCTTCCTTGCACGGGACTCCCCGCCGCTTCGAGGGTTGGAACCTTCTTGCGGCGGCCCGAACCTGCCGGCCGGTCGGCACCGGCCAAGGCCCACACGTGCCTGGCGCCTTTCGGTTCCCTGGCACGCGGCAAGGCCGACGTACCGCGCCGCCATCGCCCGATTTCGCGACGCAGGCTCAGCGGTACACCGGGTTCTTGCGCTATCAGTTTATCAACCGCGGAGCGTCGATTCCACCCCCTATTCTTCACTATTTTCTCCAGAGAACCCATTCCGGGCGTAGAATGTTGTCGTCGGCTCGGGTCGGGGGGCTGGCACGGTTTCCGGGGGACCGCTAGGATTGATGGAAGGTGTGCTGAGGGAACTTTCGGCGCGGGAAGTTCCGAGTGTGTCGCATCTGAGGATAGCTCACTTGGGATCGTCCGGTAACGGCTTCGCCAACAACGGGAACGGTCAAAAGGGCCTGCTTGCCGCCATCGAGCATCGGTGGCGATTCCTCAACGGGTTCGTGCGGCACCCCAACACGGTGGGTGCGGTCGCCCCGAGTTCCAAGGCCCTGGCGGCCGCGGTGTGCGAACCGCTTACCCGCGCCCCCCGCCCCGTATGTGTACTGGAGGTTGGGGCGGGGACCGGAGCGGTCACTCGTCACCTGGGAAGCCTGCTCACCGAAGAGGACGAGCTTGACGTCTGCGAGATCGATCACGACTTCGCGGACATCATCGAGCATGGCGTACTCAACAAACCCCCTTTCGCGCGCATGATGGCGAGGCACCGCGTACACATGCTGCGGATGCCCGTGCAGGCCCTCCCGGGGTGCGGGAAGTACGACTTCGTGATCTCGGGGCTGCCCCTGACGGCCTTTGAGCTCCAGGACGTAGAAGCGGTGTTCGCGGTCATCCGCAGGGTGCTCAAGCCGGGTGGGGTTTTCAGCTACTTCGAGTATCAATGGCTGCGGAGAACCTCGCGGATGCTGGCGTTGGGCAAGCGGCGAGACCGCATCCGAGCGGTGAATTCCTACCTCACGCAGAACCTTCGGCAACACAAGTTCGCCGGAAAGAACGTTCTTCTGAACTTTCCCCCGGCACACGCCCACCACCTTCGCTTCGACAACTGACGCAGCTCCGCGGGGTGCCCGGTTTACGCTCGCCCGGACTTTACAGGTGCGGCGCGGGGCGGTATCTGTGCGCGCGGATTGTTTGGGCCAAACCGAGCGGAGTCAGGCCAGGGGTCGGGATGCCGGTGCGGAATGAGAGGAGTCTGCCATGAGACGTGGAATCAATCAGTCGCGGTGGTTTGTGTTGGGGGCGGTGCTTGTGCTCACGGCGATTAGTGTGCCACAGATCGGCTGTGAGTTGTTCATCTCCGGTACGGTCAACGTTCCGGACGATGACGACAATACCAACGACAACGACGACACCACGGGACGCTTCGTGGTCTTCACCGACGAGGCCACGGGTTTCTCCACGACAGATGTCCGCGACGTGGATGAAGAGATCGTGCGCTTTGACGCGGAGACGAAGGCGATCGTGTGGGCCGCCGACGACACCTCCTATCAGGAAGGGTTGTGGACGGTGGATGGTGTGTTCCTCGCGGGCGGTGGTTTCCAGGTTCGCTTTGGAACCAAAGATGGGGAGCAGCGGGCGTACTTCACCGAGACCGGTCCGGCCACGATCTGCCAGATTGAAGCCTCCGAGGGAGGCATTTCGATCTCTCCCACCAGCGTCACGGTGCCTCAGGAGTGATTCAGGCGCCTTGGACCTGAAGTGCCGACTGCTGAGCGCGCCGCAGCAACAGCGGCTGCAGACGGCGGAAATCGTCCACAATCGGACGCCCAGCCAGGAGGTGGCAGATGCGCTCGCCGATGGCGACGGCCGCTGCGTAGTCGCGCCGCCGAACGTGCTCGACAAACGCCTGGCGCAGGGCGTGTTCGACGCGATCGGCCAGGCTTTTGATCTGCCCCGCCAGTAGCCGAAGCGCATCCTCTCCCGCTACGTCAACAAGCGCCGCATAGATCGCGCGGCAGCCCCCCAAGTCCTCGTTTCGCAAGGCGGTGTCGCACTGTGCCAGCAACTCCCGGGTGGTCGCGGCGTCGTCATTCTCGTCGTCGCGCAGCGGTTCAGACGGTTTCGTCGGCATCCCCTCCGCCGGCGCAGGGTTGTTTCCCTGCGGCGCTTGAACCGTCCACGCTTCTTCGTCGGTCCCATCCGGCATCGCGGGCACGTCCTCGTCCTGCGAGGTCGCCAGCCGTGGATAGGCGAGTGGTTCCAACGTTGCCGCGGTGAGGGTGCTCGGATCGCCGGTTCCCATGGCCGCCAAATCCAGAATACGCACGCCGCTGTTCGATGAGGACGCCGTGGGCATGAGCTGCTCCACCAGCGTCGTCACCGTCCGATCCATGCGCTCCAGTCGTCTGCGAAGGTCCTTCAGTTCGGCGCTGGTTGCCAGCATGCAGGACTCAACCTGAAGGATTGCCCGGAGTAAGACGGCGCCTCCGATGGCCCCGCTGACAATGAGGAACCCCAGGAACGTCCCGAGCCGATCGCCGCCGAGCGCCGAGGCCGTGGCGATGACTAAACCGACCAGTACGTAAAACCCGGCGACGATGTACAGCGTGCGCTTGGCGTGGCGGTGCAGATCGGGACTGGTGCGAGACGTCATCGGATCACCGGCTGTCGGGCAGATGGAGCGGCACGAATCGCGTCGCCGGTTGGCCCTCGGCCAAGCGTTGCTCGCGCTGCGGACGGTCGAATGCTTGCAAGGAGCTTTCGACCGGGACGGTTACTTCCAGCCACGTACAATTGTCATGCGTAGCCACGGTGCCTCTGGCCATTGCCGCCGGGAGAATGATGGTGTCACCCCGGCGAAAGTGTGTCGGCTGCTCCAATCCCTCGCAACGGATCGTACCCTCTCCGGACAGGACGATCCAGATAACCATTTCCTCGTAGGGGATCTGCATCTCCACCCCGTCCGCCATCCGCACTCGCTCGATCACGAACGACTCGCAGCGGCACAAGCTGGTCACCGACGCCCAGACGCTGGCGGTGTGCTGCGGAACCTGCTCAGCGGGAGCCGACTCGTAAATCGCGCTGGCCAACGCCTGCTCCACGTGAAGTTCGCGCTTTCGGCCTGTGGCGGGATCGATGCGATCCCAATCGTAGAGCCGATAGGTCACGTCGGACGGCGTCTGCACCTCGGCGACGAGGATGCCTGCTCCCAGGGCGTGTACCGTTCCGCTGGGCAGGTAATAGCAATGGCCCTTGCGCACTTCGATTCGGCGAAGCAAGCGCTCGACCGTTCCATCCTGAAGTGCCCGCCGCAGCCGGGTTTCGTCCACGCCGGGCACCAGGCCGTGGTAGATGAAGGCGCCGGGCTCGGCGTCGATTACGTACCACGCTTCGGTCTTCATCCCGGCCGGGACGTTGGCAGTCGCGCGATCGGCACGGGGGTGGACCTGTACGCTCAGCAGCTGGGCCGCATCCAGGAACTTGATCAGCAACGGAAACCGCCCGTCGATGGGTTGTGCCCTGCCCAGCAGTCCGGTCCCCCAGTTCGCCATGACTTCGGACAGGGTCTTGCCTCGTAGCGGCCCGTTCGTCAGCATGGACTGCCCTTCGCCGGGCCCGGCAAGGGCCAGGTCCGCGACCTCCCAGGACTCCCCGATGGACACACTCTCCGGCAGACGCTTACCCAACTCCGTCTGCAGCCTCCGCCCGCCCCAGATGCGGCGTTTGCAGACAGGGTCAAGTATGAGCGGATACACGCCGGCGGCCATGGGCATGAGCTCCTTGGACGGGTCATTGTAGTCGAGTCGAGCGACTTCCGCCCATTGCGCTGCCCGTCGGCGCGAGACAGCGCGAAAAGCCGCATGGTTGTTGGTGTTTCCGGATACGCCGCCCCTGACGGTATCAAAGCGTACCTCTGGCGTACCTTTTGGGTACATTTAGCGTACCCTTTGGGCAGCATCATGGCCTGCTCGGCTGCCGGTGGCGCCGGCCAACGCAAGAGTTGCCGGAATGGTGCGACATAGGTGGAAGTTCGGGTGGACGAGGTCCGCTCCCTTCCGGTCGCGGCTCGGATCGCGCCCCACCTGCCCGAAGAATCGAGCGCGTCGGACCACCGAAATAGTGCATCTCATAAGAGTGGAACCTGTCCCGAGGTTACGTCGGGAGCCGCGAGGGGCGCGCAAGACCGATCTACGATTCGGCCCATTGCCGAACCTTCCTAGACCTAACATATACCAAACCAAGGTCCAAGGCAAGGGTCGGCGCGAAGTTCTTTTCTGCGATTTTTTTTGAGGCCCTGGCACGCGGATTGCCCGACGCGCGGCAGGTTTTCAGGGCGCTAAGGCGCGACGAACACGTGCTCGAGCAGGTAAAAGTCGTGCAGGTCAACGTCCCCGTCGTGGTCGGGGTCGAGCAGGTCGAAGCAGGGGATCGGCAATTGCCGGTTGCCAATTGTCGATTGCCGATTG
>SBAX01000458.1 GCA_005240095.1 Phycisphaera mikurensis | reverse complement strand
GTCCTTACTCCTGCCAGAAACCGGAAACCCTTGATCCGGCAGGAGTTATCGTTCGTCGATCTTCAAATTCTTGAGCCCACCTTGCGCTGTACTGCTAATTACTCGCACTGAGGGGGTGCCCCATCCATCGCCATGCGATGGGTGGGGTCTCGATCATCGAACCGCGGTGACGCGCCAAAGGCCCTGGCGCTCACGGCACTCGATCACCGCCCCCAAGGATGGGCCACCTGCCGTTCGGTCGGTCCACTTTGAACGCGGGCTTGGAGACTCTATGATTGGTGTCCCCACGGGGCGTGGCGCAGTCCGGTTAGCGCGCCTGGTTTGGGACCAGGAGGTCGCGGGTTCGAATCCCGCTGCCCCGATTCGCCTGCGGCGAATAGAGCAGGTGAGCATAGGACCAGGTGAGCAGGTGAGGAGAAAAGAGATCTCGGCCAGGCGGTAACCTGCTCACCTGCGGTCACCTGCTCTACTGCTCACCTGTTCAAGGCCTTCGTGGGGACCGCCCATGGCCTTCATGTTCGAGAAACTTGAAGTCTACCAGAAAGCGGTGGACTTCGCGGACGAAGTCGCCGTCATGACCGAGGGCTTTCCACGCGGCTACAGCTTCCTCGTTGATCAACTGAACCGTGCGGCACTTTCGATTGCGACGAACCTCGCCGAAGGCAATGGGCGCTTCACCAAACCTGATCGGCGCAACTTTTTCACGATCGCCCGAGGTTCGGTTCACGAATGTGTTCCGCTGCTGGAAACCGCCCGCCGCCGGGGGCTGGTTCAAGATACGGCATCCCACGCCCTCAAGGAGCGTCTCGAAGTCATCGCCAAGATGATCAGCGGGCTTATCAACGGATTGGATAATCGCGATGTCTGAGGCGGAGGTTGTGGCACAACGCCAGGAGACAACATGACGAGCACAGCGAAGGTTATCCAGAAGGCCAGCGAACTTGTAGACGCTACCCCGACGGGCAAGCGATACTCAGATCTCGTCAGAGATATCTGTGCCACATTCCCCGACATTCCCGTCAACACCGTCCACGGATCTCTGCACAAGTTCCGAACGGAGCTTCCGCCCGGCGTGTATCAGCCGAGCAGAGGACTCTACCGTGCCATCAAGTACCAGGAGGAAGGGGAACGGCAGGAAGCTGAAGTCGCTAACAGACTGAAGAAGGAGAAGATTCGGGAGGAGGATTTCTACGAAGTGTTCGGCGATTGGCTGATTAACGAACTTGAGGAATGTACGAAAGCGATCAGTGTGGGCGGCAACCGCTTCAAGGACAAATGGGGGACGCCGGACGTTGTAGGGGTTCGGGAAGCGCGGCGATCCGACATCATCAAGCCTCCGACTGAAATCGTGTCCGCCGAGATCAAGCTTGACCCCGCCAACCTGATCACCGCATTCGGCCAAACGTGCTCCTACAAGCTGTTCTCCCACAAGTCTTACATAGTGGTACCCGACAACTCGTCGGAAGACGACATAGGCCGCTTAGACGCCTTGTCGCGAATATTCGGCATCGGGCTCGTCATTTTTAATCCACTCGACCCCAGCGATCCTGATTTCCGAATCCGGTCCCGCGCATCTCGCGAGGAGCCCGATGTTTTCTACGTGAACAAGTATCTCAAGTTGGTAGAAGACGAGCTTTTCGCTTAGGACCTGGAATGAGAAACGGACACGAGCGATCGTAGAAAGGAATAGGCATGCTGGGCCGCCGCGACCGCGTCGTGCGAATGGCGGGAGAGTTCCACGTGGACCGGCCCGTTGGATTCGGCACGGCGCAGGGATGCCAAGGTAGCGGCGAAATCGATCTCGCCGTCGCCGAACATGAGATGCTCATGCCGACCGCGGCGCATGTCCTCGATGTGAACATTCCATAGGCAGCCCCGCCAGCGTTTGATCTGTTCATCGAGTGCCCCGTCCTCCAGACAGTGAACGTGGCCAATGTCGAGGGTAAGGCCAAAAAGCGGGTCGGCCAGCTCGCGGTGGAGGCGTTCGAACTGCGCCATCCGCTCAATGAACATCCCCGGCTCAGGTTCGAAGGCGAGCCGCACCTTGCGGGCATGGGCGTGTTCAAGCAGCCACCGAAGGCCGTCACACAGCCGGGACCACAACACGGCTTCGCTCGCGCCGTCGTCGGCTGCGCCGGACCACAGGGACACACTCTCCGCTTCAACACCTGCGGCCACATCCACCGCTGCCTTGAGAAAACGCAGCCGCCTCTCCCGTGCGTCCTGCGAGCCGGAGATCAGCGTGGGCTGATGCTTGCGGCGGGGATCGAGAATGAACCGAGCGCCGGTCTCGATGGTCACGCTCAAGCCCGTTCGCTCCATCAACGGGCGAATGAGCCCGACGGCCCGCCCCACCCCGCGCTCGTCGGGAGGATCGAGGATTTGGTGATCCAGGGTGAGGGCGACGCTGCGGTAGCCGATCTCCGCGAGGATCTCAAACGTGTCCTCGAGGCGGTGATGGGCAAAGCCGTTGGTGTTGTATCCCAGGCGCATCGGAGATTGTTTTTTCGCCCCGAACCGCAAGAGGGTCAAACGGACTTCAGTCCTCGACCGTCACCCCAACCCTCTCCCTGGGAGGGAGAGGGGGGTCACCAGGCACGCGTGGCGGTCACTCGGCGCAGGAGGGATTCGCATTCAGCGGGCCGGAATAGCAATTCTGGAAGGCGGCGAAGTCGGCAAGGTCAATGCCGCCGCTCAGGTCCCCATCGAGGTGATCGCACTCCGGGCTGATGAGACCCTGCGGGCCGGTCCGGCAACCCACGAAGAACGCGGCATCCCCGCTGTCCACGCGCAGATTCACGTCCGTGTCCCCGAAGGCCACGGGCACGGGATCAGACACGTGGAAGAATGCGCTGGTGGTCAGGGACGGCTCGAAGATCACGTTGCGGTCCCAGAAGAGGTTCATCCCCAGCACCCCGTCGAGCGGCCCCCCCTCCGGAGATTCCAGGTCCAGCACCACGACGGGCACGCGCGAGAACTCCAAAGCCCCGCCGAAGCCGCTGATCTTCACATAGTCGATGTAGTAGCCCGGAATATCTTCGATGAGACCCCCGATGCCGCATGCGTCGACGGTGAAATCGGGATCGAACGGAAGGCCCATGTCCGCGGCGATGCCGGAACTGATGATCGATGTCTGAGCGCCGGTGTCCACCATCATGCGGATTTCGATCAGCGGATTGGTCGGGCCGGGTTCGCCTTCGACCGCTCGCACCGTCGAAAAGAAGACCGCACCCGTAGGGAACGACAAGGCGCTGAACGACAAGGCCGTGGGTACCATGGGAGTGCTGAGGTCCTCGAGATCGGGATAGTAGCTGGCCGTGGTCACCGGGGAGAAGCCGCCGGCCTGCATGGAGAATGCCCGCGGGAACTCCGGAATCGGGTCAAAGGGCGATTGAATCTGCACGTCCGGCCCGGCGTAGGTGCGTCCACCGATGGTTCGCTCCCGCGGCATGTCCACGCGGATGACGGCGTTAAAGAATGAAAGGAAGGGCGTACCGATCACCGCGCTGAGCACTTCACCTGCCCCGCAATCGATCGGCGGAGCCACCACGGCGCAGGTGTTGGAATGTCCGGCGATGCCGGATAGCTCGAGTATTCCCGTGGCAGGATCGACCGACCCAAGCCCGGCGGCGTAGATGCCCACGGGGTAGGTGACGTAGCCGTTGACGCTTCCGCCCACGCCCCCGATGGGAACCACGTTCTCGGTCAGATAGGCGCCCGTGAGACCGAGCTGAAGGGCGGCACTGCCCGCGGCAAGGTCCACGACCGCTCCACTATCCAGGACACCGACAACAAAATCCTGGTCCGCAGGGGGGTTCAGCGCTCCGCAGAAGCCGCCGAAAACATTGGGATTACAGTCGTATGTACTCTCCAGGAAGTGTTCGTAGTGGATGTCCTCCGCACTGCGTTTGCTCGAGGTGGCGATGGCGACGAGAGGTGAAAACCCCACCAGCCGTGGCCGAGGAAAAGAATAACTCGGTGCAGCGCCCGCGACCGCGGGGGCGTCCTGCTTGCCTGGATGCACGCCGACGATCTGCAGCCCGTGGCCTAGCCGAATCGGGGCGGCGGGCTCACCGGCGATGGTGACGGCGCAAGGGAGCGCCATCGGCCACACTACGGCCGTACAGACCACGACAAGAGCACTCGATCCCTTCCTCATGCAGTTCATTCCCTCGAAACCGGGCACGCTGGGGGCAGTACCCTGACCAATCATTGGCCCGTCCACAGCGTATTTCAAGTTATTTCGGGACGCATCTGCTACCGCGCGGAAGCCGACTCGCAAGCCCGATGTAACCCTTGCTTGACACGACCACCCTCGCGTCTAGCATCAGGTTGAAATCGCAGCCCATGAAGCGAGCAGGCGGAATGGCGTGTTCACGGGAATCGTCGAAAGGACGGGGCGGATTGTGGAGACGCGCGCGACGGCGAGCGGGCGACGATTGCGCCTCGATGTGGGCTGCATGGCCAAGGAATGCCGGCCCGGTGACAGCATCAGCATTCACGGCGTCTGCCTGACGGTCGCGGCTGTCGCCGGCGAAACCCTCGATTTTGACGTCATTCCCGAAACCCTCGAGCGCAGCGTCCTCGGCGGCAAGCGACCCGGCGACCGCCTGAACATCGAGCGATCGCTTCGCGTCGGAGACCGTCTGGACGGGCACATGGTTCAAGGTCACGTAGACGGCACGGCAACGGTCACGGCCGTCGAGCAATCCTCGGGCGAACACGTCGTGTGGCTCCGACCGAGCGACCAGGTACGGCCATTCATGATCCCCAAGGGGTCGGTGGCCATCGACGGGGTATCCATGACCATCGCCACACTGCGCGGCGAGGAATTCTCCGTGGCACTGATCCCCACCACGATCGAACGGACTACGCTGGGCGACCTTCGCGAAGGCGACGCAGTCAACATCGAAAGCGACATCCTCGTCCGCACCATTCTCCAGCGGCTGGATCAGCTCTTCGGACCTGAGGGCGCTGCGAGCGCCCTGCAGAACGCGGGGTTCGCATGACGCTGGACATGCTGGGCCCGTCATGCGTCTCCCCGGAATCGCGCCGCAAGCCGCTGATCGCCGTCACCATGGGTGATCCCTGCGGAATCGGCGCCGAGGTCATCGTCAAGGCCCTGGCCGACCCCGAAGTTCGCGCCCTGGGCCGCTTTGTCATCTATGGCATCGAGGAAGTCCTCGCCGCGGCGGCCGACGCTGCGGGCATCCGGCCCTTCTGGTTCCGCATCGTCCCAGGTGAACAAGTCCGCGTAGACACGGGTGTAGTAGTCGTAGATTTCGACCAATACGCCGCCGGTCTATGGGTGAATCCGCGCCCTACAGCCGAGGGCGGGGCGACATCGCTGCGCTTCGTAGACGCCGCCATCGAAGCCTGCCGCCGCGGCATCGCAGACGCCATGGTAACCGCCCCCATCAACAAGACGAGCTGGAAGCTCGCCGGCTGCCCATACCCTGGTCATACGGAAAAAGTGGCCGACGCGCTGAACATCAGGCGGTACTCCATGGCCTTCGTCGCTGGCGCCGTACGGGTGGCCCTGGCCAGTTCACACGTGGGTCTGTTCGAGCTCCGCAACCATTTCACCATCGGCCTGGTCTTTCAGCCCTTCGACCTGCTGCACGATGCCCTGCGCGACTGGTTCGGCATCGAGCATCCCCGCATCGCCGTCGCGGCCCTTAATCCGCACGCGAGTGAGAATGGTCAATTCGGCGACGAAGAACGGCGGGGGATCGAGCCGGCCATGCAGATGGCCCGCGCCGCGGGGATCGACGTGGATGGCCCGTTCCCCGCGGACACATTGTTCACTCCCCGGCGCCGAAGCCGTTACGACGGTTTCGTAGCCATGTATCACGATCAGGGCCTCATCCCGGTCAAACTGCTGGGCTTCGGATCGTCCGTGAACATCACGCTCGGCCTGCCCATCGTACGCACCAGCGTGGATCACGGAACGGCCTTCGACATCGCCGGCGCCAACCTGGCCGATTCCGGCAGCATGAAAGCCGCCATTCGCCTCGCCTGCCAATGCGCCGGACGGCGCAGTGGTTCAGTCGCGGCTTCAGGTGTCGCCCTGGGCCAACCCGTCCCCTGAAAGCGCGCCTATCGGTCGCTTGCAAGCGGAAGACCTGCCGATAGAGTAGATGACCATCCTTCCTTGGCTGTCGGAGCGACACGGGGATACAGGGACGAGGAGACGCGGAGAGACGAGGATGGCCAACATTCGATCTTTCAAGGAGTTCCGCGTTTGGCAAAACGCGGTCCTGGCTCAGCTCGTATTGATGGTCAACGGAGCTGAGGACTGGACGGTTGGAGGCAAACGGTCCCAAAACGACACCGCGTCACCGCGTCACAATGTCTCCGCGTCGCCAGGAGGGGAGAAGAGAGCGCAGGCCTCAACGCCGGTGGGATTAGGAAAACGATGAAGATTGGGTTTAGCTCCCTGGCTTGTCCCACCTGGGACCTGAAAACCATCGTGACTCAGGCCGCGAGCCTGGGCTATGCGGGGATCGAGCTGCGCGGCCTGCGCGGCGAACTGCACCTGCCCCTCGCGCCGGAGCTGGCCGCCGACCCGCCCGGCGTGCGAGAAATGCTCGCGCAGCATAAGGTCGAACTGGTGTGCCTGGGGACATCCGCCGTCCTGACCGCCAAGGACGCCCGCGAGATTGCCAAACAAAAGACGTTGATCATCGAGTTCCTCGAACTCGCCTCCAAGGTCGGCTGCCCCAACGTCCGCGTGTTCATCGGGGAGGTCCAACCCAGGGACAATCCTCGGGCAGCGCTTTCTCGCGCCGTAGAGGCCTTGCTCTCCGTGGCGCCGGTTGCCGAGCGCTTCGGCGTACGAATCCTCGTCGAGAACGGAGGCGACTTCCCGGGCAGCGGTGACGTGTGGTTCCTGGTTGATGCGGTCGAGAGCCCCTATGTGAAGGTCGGTTGGAACCAGTGCCACGCGCGGACGATCGGTGAGCGCCCCACGACGTCGGTCACCCGGCTGGGCCGCAAGATCGGCATGGTTCATCTGTGCGATGCCACATTCGATGAAGCCGGGGCCCTGCTGGAATACAAGCCCCTGGGCAGCGGAAACGTGGAGGTACGACGGGAAATCGAGCTGCTCAAGGGCATCGCCTACGACGGGTACTTCGTCTTCGAGTGGCCAAAGCTCTGGGTGGACTCTCTGGCGGCGCCCGAATCGGTCCTTCCGGCTGCTGCCAAGTTCATGAAGGAGGCCCTCGAAGCAAAGCAGCCGATCTTGTCGGCCTATAAAGGGGACAAGAACGCGCCGAGGTTTACGACCCGGCAATCGCCGGCGGCGGCCGGTTGACGCGTCGTCACGGAACGCTCAGGCAGTGAACGCTGTCTTGCTGGCACAGGGAAGTGCGACGGACAGGCTGGCGCTGGGTGTGGCCGCCTGCCTGATCGGCGCCGCGCTGAGTCTTTTCGGCCGCCGCGCGCCGCGCCTGGGAAGCGGCGCAGTCCTCTTCGTCTTCGGGATCAGCGCCGCCGCCACCCTGACGGTCATCAACCTTCACCAGGTCCGCCTGGCGCCTGTACCCCAGGTCGCTTGGACCTTCGCCGTCGTCTCCGTATTGTGGTCTACCGGGGCCGCGTTCATCCCCCGGCCAGGGGATCTGCATCCCGGTTCGCCCCACATCCGGCTGCACACTTCGTCGGTTTTCAGACTGGCAGCGCTGCTCTTCGGCGTCGCAGCGGTCATCACGCAAGTGGTGATTCTGGTGATGCGGCTGATCGGCGCGGGCATTGACCTGTTTCATGGCTATCCCTGGGGCGAGCCGGCCCGGTTGGGATTCGGACCGGAAGGCTTGTGGACCCTGCTGGCCCTGCTCGCTTCGTGCGGCATTGGGCTGGCCACGACTCGTGACCGCAGGCTCATCGTCTGTCTGCTGTGGATCGCCGTGCTCATTGTCCTGTGGTCTTGCCTCCTCCTGTCACCCTTCACCATGCACGTCACCGGCGGGTTCGAGCGCTCGACCATGACGGTGTGGATGATGGCGGCTCTCAGCGGTTTGTTGCTGCTATGCGGCGGTTGCGATCGTGTTCGGCATCGCAATTCGAGCTCTCCCGCGGTTCCCGGGCTGACCGCAAGCTGCGCCGTGCTGGGCGCGGCCGTCATTGTTCTAGGCTGCTATCACCTGCTGGTGCCGGTTCGATTCCCATGGCTCGGGATCCATGGATCGCTGCTGATGCTCTGCGTGTCGACCGCGGCCGGAGCCTGGGGGGCGAGCCTACTGCTTGCGCGGTGCTGGCACGACGGCCTGGCCGATGCAGCATTCGGGTTGCTCACCGCGGCGTTGTGTGGTCTGGCCGTTCTGGCCGTGCCCTTTGGAACATCATCGCTGAGCGAAGTCTACCCCATGATCTTCAATGCCATCATGGTCGGCCTGGCCGCGGCAACGGGGATCTGGACGTATCTGGCGGGCGCCTGGCAAGCGCCCCAGCGAAGCGTCGCCGCGGCACCGCTCATTCCCCACGCCAAACGATGCGCCTTCCTGGCCGCGGCGTTGGGTCTGGTAGCCGGTGCCCTCATGACCTGCTGGCCGCGGATGCCGGCCGTAGCCGCCATGGACCACACCATCGGGCGGGTCACCGCGGGCTTCGCGGCCCAGTTGTTCCTCCTGCTCATGATGCTCTGGGCCTCCCGCCGGATTCGCCGGCTGACCTTCCACCTGCTGACCGTGCTTGCGGTCTTCACCACCGCGGGATTCGTTCTCATTCGCATGATCCCCTTTGTGTCCCGCGTGGAGTAAGCTGGGCCCTGCTATGAGAGCCGTCGTCCAGCGCGTCAGCAGCGCCACGGTCTCGGTGGACGGTAAGGGCGTCGGGTCCATCCCCGGCGGCCTGCTCGTCTACCTGAGTATCGCACCCGACGATGGTGAGGTGGACATCGCCTATGTGGTGGACAAAGTCCGGCACCTGCGCATTTTTCCTGACAAAGCCGAGCGACTCAATCTGGATGTGGCCCAGGCCGGGGGATCGATTCTCCTGGTGAGCGCATTTACGGTACAGGCCGATGCCCGCAAGGGCCGACGCCCCTCCTTCGACTATGCGGCGGGCGGCGATCACGCCCGAGTCATGTATGAGCTGGTCTGCGAGCGCCTCTCCCAACATGGGCTTCGCGTGGAGCGCGGCGCCTTCGGGGCGATGATGGAGGTCCAATCCGTAAACGCCGGGCCCGTGTGTATCCTGCTGGACTCGCGACGCCTCTTCTGAGATCCCGCGTGGAGAGCCCCGCGCTCAGGAGCGGTATAGGCCCAGGCGTTGCACGTATTCGAGCACCGCTTCCGGAATGAGATAGCGGACCGAGCGACCCTGCCGGAGACGTTCGCGAATGTCGGTGGATGAAACCTCAATCCGTGGCGCGGGGATGATGCCGTCGCGGAGCCGGTCCACCTGGGCCTCGTTGAGAATGGTGCCAAGGCTCTGCCAGTTGATCGCGTCCCAACCGGGACGGTGGGCGGTGATGATCTGGCACGCGTCGACGAGTTCCCCCGCCCGGTGCCAGGTGATCAGCTCGTTGAGTGAATCTCCCCCGATGATCCAGAACAACTCCGTCTCGGCGCCCAGTGTGCGTCGAAAGTGCTCGACGGTCTCGATCGTGTAGCTCGGCCCGCCGCGGATCAGGTCAAAATCACTGAACTCAAAAAGGGGCTCCCCGGCGATAGCCAACTTAACCATCTCGGCACGATGAACAGCGTCGGCCAGCTTGCGGTCCCCTTTGTGAGGTGGCTGCCGCGAGGGCAGCAGAATCACGCGGCTGAGGCCCACGTTCTCCGCGAGGGCCCGGGCAATGATCAGATGCCCGCAGTGAATGGGATTGAAACTCCCGCCGTACAGACCTACCCGACTCGCCATGGCCGTAGTCTAAGCGGCCATACGCTCGGCGAATAGCGGCACCACCCTTCAGGCGCGTCTTTGGGCAGGCCGATAAGCTCAGGGCATGACCCTGCGGCCCGAAGTCAGTATCGTCCTTGCGACCCACAATCGACGAGAGGTCGTGCTGCACACACTGGCGCAACTTGGCAGTAGTGGAATGCCGCGGGATCGCTACGAGATCATCGTGGTCGACAATGCCTCGACCGATGGCACGCCCGCCGCCGTAGCCCCGCATGCAGATCGGGTGATTCGGCTCCGCAGGAACCGCGGAAGCTGTGCGAAGGCCTACGCCGAACGCCTTGCATCCGGCCGCTTCGTCGTCTTCCTCGACGATGACTCGTATCCCCTCCCCGGGACGCTGGAGCGGATGATCGAACGCTTTGAGTCGGACCCCGCCCTGGGTGCCGCGGGATTCACCGTCACGCTGCCCGACGGGCAACTCGAAGGCGCCGCCCTTCCCGATGTGTTCGTCGGATGCGGTGTGGGGTTCCGGCGTGATGCCCTGCGGGCCGCGGGCGGTCTGGACAAGAGCTTCTTCATGCAGGCCGAAGAATATGACCTGGCGTTTCGCATCGCGGAAGCCGGCTGGAAGGTGCGCGTCTTTGACGACCTGCGCGTGCAGCACCTCAAGACCGCTCAGGCCCGGCGCAGCGAACGGACGACGTACTACGACACGCGCAACAACCTTCGCGTCCTCGCCCGCCACGTTCCCGACGACTACTACGGAATCTATCGTGCGGACTGCCTTCAGCGGTACGCGTGGCTGGCACAGCGCGAGGGGCATTGGAAGGCCTTTCGCCGCGGCCTTCGCGCCGGCCTGGCGTGGTCGGCCATCGAACGGTGGACCTGCCGGACGCGAATGGCGCCGGCCGTGTTCGAGTCCTTCTTCCGGATTCGCGAGATCGAACGCCGGATGATCGAGCTGCGCCGTTTCCCTGTGCGCGTGCTGGTGCTGGCCGACCTGGGCAAGAATGTCTTCCCCTTCTGGCGGGGAGCGACCCAGGCCGGACTAAGGATCGCCGCCATTGGCGACGACCGATTCGCGGCGCCGGGGCGCACGTATCGCGGCGTACCCGTCATTCCCCTCGACGAAGCCCTCTCCCAGCACTGCGACGCGGTGGTCATCGCCAACACCGGCCCCGTTCACGCTGCCCGTACCCACAACATTCTTCGCACGAAAACGCGCCGGCCCATTCATGACTGGTTCGGTCGTCCTTGTGCTCAAGACGTGGCCGGATTTGTCTCGCCACCCCCCACGCTGGCATCCGATGATATCCCCGTCGCTCACCCAGCCTCCCTCTCCCTCGCAGGGAGAGGGTAGGGTGAGGGGCTTCGCTTCCCCTCTCCCCACGGGAGAGGGGCAGGGGTGAGGGCTCGGTCCCCGCTAGAACGATGAACAAGATCGCACTCATCACCGGCATCACCGGCCAGGACGGGTCGTATCTTTCCGAGCTTCTGCTCGAGAAAGGCTACGAAGTCCACGGCATCATCCGCCGGGCCAGCGTCTTCACCACCGAGCGCATCGATCACCTGTACCAGGATCGCCACGAGCATAACGTCCGGTTCCGCCTGCACTACGGAGACCTGCTCGACGCCATCAGCCTGCGACGGATCATCAGCGAGGTGCAGCCCAATGAAGTTTATAACCTCGCCGCCCAGTCTCATGTGCGTACGAGCTTCGACCAGCCGGTTTACACGGCGCAGGTCGTGGCCATCGGCTCCTTGCACCTGCTCGAAGCCATCCGCGACTACCGCGACTCCACCGGAAAAGAAGTCCGCTTCTACCAGGCCTCCAGCAGCGAAATGTACGGCAAGGTCCGCGAGATTCCCCAGACCGAGCTGACCCCCTTCTATCCCCGAAGCCCCTATGCCTGCGCAAAAGTGCAGGCCTTCTGGCAAGCCGTCAACTACCGCGAGGCCTACGGACTGTTCGCCTGCAACGGCGTTCTGTTCAACCACGAGTCGCCGCGCCGCGGAGAGACCTTCGTCACCCGCAAGATCACCCGGGCGGCCACGCGCATCAAGCTGGGCCTGCAGACCGAAGTCTACCTCGGCAATCTCGACGCCAAGCGCGACTGGGGCTTCGCCGGCGACTACGTGGAGGCCATGTGGCTGATGCTCCAGCAGCACGACCCGGACGACTACGTCGTGGCCACCGGCCAGTGCCACAGCGTCCGGCAGTTCCTCGAAGAAGCCTTCGGCTATCTCGATCTGGACTGGGAGGAGCACGTCAAGTTCGACCCCCGCTACCTGCGTCCCACGGAAGTGAACCTCCTCCAGGGCGATGCCACCAAAGCCCGCAACCTGCTCGGCTGGCGCCCCAAGGTCCTCATGCCCGAATTGTGCCGCATGATGATCGACGCGGACACGAAAATCGCCGAACGCGAACGCACCCTCGTAGACGCCGGCCACGTCGTCCTCACCCGGTCGTAACGCACCTGGGGCGGCGAGGCCGATCGCCTCCATCGGCTTTGAATCGGGTTCGTTATCCACTTTATGCGTTCCTAAGTTCTTGTGCAGCAAGGACTTATCGATCGGCCATCGGGTTCGTTTCGCACCGGCGGGGGACCCAAG
>SBAX01000091.1 GCA_005240095.1 Phycisphaera mikurensis | reverse complement strand
GACGCCGCGTTGCAAATCGGAGTCCGGCGGAACGCATTCCAGGAGGTAGGCGGAGAGGGTCAGGCCGGCGGTGGCGCGCAGGCGTGCACTCGCCGTTCACGGGCACGCACCGGAAGGCCAGGGGCTTCGTGGAGCGCCTTCCTTGCGGGCGGTAGGGCGAGTTGGTATAGTCAAGAAGACTATTTCTTCCGCCGATTGCCAAGGAGGTGTTTGCATGTCCAACCGAAGGTTGCTTGCCGGATTCATGGGTTTGTCCGTCGGGCTGGTGTGCGCGGACGGCGCGAGGGCGAAGAACGTGGCCGTCATTGACAGCGAGAGCGGGCTACCAAGCACGGATGGTGAGGAATGGTGCCAGTTTTTGGTCCAGCACGGGCATACTTGTATAGTGTTCCCCAGGTCCGGGCCTACGTCGCCGCTCGATCCCTTTGACGTTGTCATCGACATGTCCGATCTGTGGTCGGACCCAGAGGGCACGCTGTCCGATGCCATGCACGCCGGCAAGACCATTGTCGTTCGTGGGGGTGCTGCGTACGCCCTAGGCATTGACTCCGACGCGGGCGTGCAAGCTTGGATCGGGGCCAACATGTTCAACAGCGCAAGCGACAAGCTTGTATCCGTCGCCTCGGACCCCATTCTCGGCAACGACCCACCTGGGACGGTGGTTGTGGACTGCTTCAACTCTGAGTGCGCGTCGATCGATGACACCACGGGGCACTCTGGGGCAAAGGTTCTCGCCCGCTTCACATACTCGGACGGCTCCATCGGTCTCATGCGTAACTCTTGGGAGGGTGGCCTGTCGGTTTTCCTGTCGAGTGTATTCCATCCTACATTCGTCGAATCGTCGCCGCTCGACCGCACGATCCTGAACGCCGTGAATGCTCCCGAGCCCATTCCTACTCTCAACGACTGGGCCTTAATCGTCCTGGCCATCGGCTTCAGCGGCGTGGGGGCTGCGATCCTGCGCCGCCGGATTTCGAAGGCCGCAACTCTCCTCGCGGCGGTTTTGTTTACCCATCTTGCCCCCCCTCCACACTTAGTGCCGAGCTACGCGTAGCTCACAACCAAGGGAGCTCGGAGCTGAGCCTGGGAGACGCAGCCCCATTCCATAGCACATCTCGCATGGTGGTTAATGAGCGTCAGATTACCATTCCAAACTCGGCGGGGAACGTCATCCTCTGGGGGGAATTGGTTTCTGATGGCACGACGGTCCCTTACTATGCGGTGAGCTTGGACGGAGCAGACGTCGATGAAGTCCGTCCAGCGCTCTACGACTTGATGCTTGCCTATGCCCGCTTCGACCCGGCCCTTGAACAGCCGCTCGTGGACGAGGCGCTTGTGGGCCCGGAAGGCAGTGAGCTTTTTGTCGTGCAGTTCGTAACCCAGTCGCTCGAGGAATTCCGCGCGGAAGTACGGCGGCAAGGAGCTACAGTCTACGGCGCCCTCTCGAATTACGCTCATCGGGTCAGGATTCCCGCTCAGGCCCGCGGCGCAGTCGAGGCCTTGCCTTTCGTCCGCGCGGTGGTGCCTGACCACCCGGCGTATCGGCTGGAGCCGTCCCTGCGGGGGGAGCTCACAGGAGGCAAGAAGTCGCTTTCGACGCAGCGATACAACCTGCTTGTCTTTCTGCCCGAACAGAGACCGGTCGTGGCCGAACGCGTCGTACACATCGGCGGAAGCGTTGATTCGGCGAACGCCGGCAAACGGCTGTTGGAAGCGACCCTCGCGCCGGAGCAAGTGCTCCAGGTCGCCTCCTGGGATGAGCTGGCCTTCGTCGACCGGTGGAGCGCATTCGAGCTAGACATGGCGAACGTCCGCGAGGTCTGCGGAGCAAATGATCTGGAGGATACCGCGGGCTACTCCGGGGCCGGCGGCCCGGGCGGGGCTTACGTCAGCGATATCGCTCGGGTTCGGGGGGAGGTCCTCGACGTCGGGTTCAACCTCGGTCATGACGACTTTGCGTCTCGTCCGTTGATTGTCCACGGGCACGAAGTAACGTTTGGTCTATCAAACCACGGGGCGCACACGTCAGGGATGATCTTCGGCGACGGGGCCAGCGAGCCATTGGCAGTGGGCCTCCTTCCCGCGGGGCAAGGAATCGTCACTGATGTAACATTCTTGGGCGGCACGGGGAGCGAGGCAAGCCGGTATACGCACACCGGACAGCTCGTCGACGCAAGTCATTGCCCGACGAGTCCCCCTGATTCCAACTGCCCCTATCAGGCTGTTTTTCAGTCGCTTAGCGGCGGATCGGAGTATACGACGGCCTATACGCCGACGTCGCACGACTTGGACGAGATGCTCTTCGATCTCGATCTGGTGCGCTGTCAGGCGCAGGGCAACAACGGGGACAACAAATCCCGAGCGCAGGCTTGGGCGAAGAACGCCATTTCAGTGGGCGGAGTTAAACATTACGACGATGGGATTTGGTCGAATGACCGCTGGAAGTACGGCGGAGACAGCCACTACGAGACCCTGTGCACCGCGACGGCACCCGGTGCGGCGGCAAGCATTGGGCCCGCCTCCGATGGAAGGTCCAAGCCCGACTTGGCGGGATTCTTCGATTGCATCTACACGACGAACTGCTGTCTCCACGATAGCTACAATACTGGGTTCAACGGGACGAGTGCCGCCACTCCGATGGTCTGCGGCAACGTGGCGCTGCTCATGGAAATGTGGGGGGACGACGCCGACGGGGACGGGAAGAACATGTTCGGGATGCCGGTCGTCGCGTGCAACCCTGCGACCGAAAACTGTGTGTTCAAGCGTCGCCCGCACGCAGCGACCGCGAAGGCCATGCTGATCAACACGGCAAGGCAATACGATTGGCTCGCGGCACCCTTTATTCCGAACGGGGACATTGCGCGCGAGAGGCAAGGATGGGGCGTGCCCCGAATCATCAACGTTTACAACCTTCGAGAGAAAATGGTTATCGTAGATGAGTCATTCGTGCTCTCGAACCTGCTGTTCAAGGACTACCTTGTCAAAGTCCCGTCCGGTGAGCCGGAGTTCAAGGCAACCCTGGTCTACCGGGATCCGCCTGGGGATCCGGGCAATCAGGCACGGCACGCGGTGAACGACCTCACGCTCAAGGTGACCGCCCCAGACGGCACGCGCTATTGGGGAAACTGCGGACTTCGCGAGGACATCTGGTCCTCTTCGTACTGCACAGAACGGAACCACCCGATCCTTTCTGAGCCCGCCGTGGAGATCATTGACACTGTGGAAAACGTCTTCGTGGAAAACCCGCCGCCCGGCATTTGGACGGTGCGGGTGCGCGCCGATGAGATCAACCAGGATGCGCACTGCTTGAGCGTCGGGTGCTACGAGCCCGATGACCCTAACGATCCGGATGACGCCGCCTTCGCCCTAGTCATGGGCGGGGTACTAGCGGCAGGGAAATGTCTGCTTCCGGGCGGCGGGTGCGTGGTGACGGACCGCGCTGATTGCATAGCTCAATCGGGTACGTACGTCGGCGACAACCTGAACTGTGCCCCCCAATGACTCCGCGTCTGCGGACTTGGGACCCTGGTGTTCCTCGCAGGCTACACCAAAAAGATTCAAATGACTCGCGGAGATGTCGGCTCGTGTACGTGCCAGGATATCGGCTGTGACGGGCAGGCGACGGCGGCGAGGTGGCCGGCGTGGGCGAAGTGTTCGACGGGCAGGTCGTCCTCACCGAACCGGACGAGCATGTGGCAATCGTCGAGGACCCGGACAATGGTGCACTCGCGGAGGTAACCGATGCCCATTCCGTGGGCCTTGAGGACGGCTTCCTTGGCGGTGAAGAGGCGGAAGAAGGAGTGCCAGGAGCGGTTCGGGAGGAGCGACCATTCGGAGGCCGTAGCGATGTGGTCGAACAGGTCATCGCGCCGGGGCGTGATTTCTTCCACGTCGATGCCCACCCGCTCGTCGGCGATGACGGCGGCGGCCAGGCGCCGCTTGTGGGAGAGGGACCAGAAGAACCCGGCGTTGGGCAGGGGTGCCCCGCCCTCGCCCTGCTGCCAACCGTCAGCCGGTGCGCCCACGAGCTCGGCGCAGCGACGGAGGGCTAAGCGGGCGTAGTCTTTTTGCTGCTGGACGCGCTGCGGCGGGGCCAGACGGTCGTCGTCGGGAATGGCCACCAGCACGGCGTGGGCGCTCATGGCTCTTGCGTGGGCCAAATGCCCTTCAAGGCGTGACGGACGATGTCGGCGTCGAAGTAGTTGATGCTCATGCCCGCGTCCACGACGAGGCCCTGGGCGTTGATGCCGCTGGAGCGCTCGCTGAGCAGGAACAGGGCCGCCTCCGCGACTTCATCGGTGGTGAGCGCGCGCTTGCGGGGGATGACCTGCTCGGCGAAGAGGTAATGATCGGCGTAGTTGGGGATGCCGGCCGAGGCGCTGGTCTTGAGCAGTCCCGCACACACCGCGTTGAATCGGACTTCCGAAAAGCGGCTGAAGGATTTGGCCAGAAAAGCAAGCGAGGAGTCCAGGGCCGCCTTGGCCGGGGCCATGAAGCCGTAGCTTTCCACGGCCATGCGAGTGGTGGAAATGGAAATGGTCACCACGCTGGCGCGGGGATCGAGCAGTTCCTTAAGGGCATTGGAAATCGCAATCAGCGAATAGCAGCTTACGGACACGCACTGCAGGAAGTCCTTTCGGGAGACCTCGTGGAACTGGCCGGAGAAGGACTCGTAGCTGGCGAAGGCCACAGAGTGAACTATGCCGTGGATGGTGGGGTGCTCCTGCCTGAGCTGGGCGGCAAGGTCGCGAATCTGCTCGTCGTTTTCTACGTCGCAGACATACAGGTCGCAGCCGGGCAGGAGCTTGCCCACGCTCTCGCGGCGTTGCTCGGAGCGGACGCTGCACACCACGGTGGCGCCTTCTTCGAGCAGGCGCTGGGCGATGCGGTAGGCCACGCTGCGCTTGTTGGCCACGCCGAAGACGATGACCGTTTTTCCGTGCAATTCGGTGTCGTTCACGAGCCTAGGTCCGGGGTCGCGGCCAGCATACAGGTAAAGCCGACGCGCAGGGCCAGTTTGTCGCCGACGGTGAGGCGGCCGGTGAGCACGTAGGCGCGGTCGAGTTCGTCATCGAGGGTGACCTCGGCGGTGAGCACGTCTCCGGGGACGACCATGTGCTTGAACCTGGCCTCGCCGATGCGGGTCAGCACGGGCATGCCGTCGGACCAGTTCCAGCCGCCCTTGCGATGGGCAATGAGCAGGGCCCCGGCCTGAAAGCAGCACTCGCACAGCAGCACGCCGGGCATCACCGGGCGCTGGGGATAGTGCCCGCGGAAGAAGTCGGCCTTGGGGTCAGCCAAGGTTCGGGTAACGATACGGTTCGTCGACACCTCGACGATCTCGTCCACGAACAAGAACGGATGCCGATGGGGCAGGGCGTCGAGCAGGGCTTTCGAAATCTGCATGCGATTGTTCTTTAGGTTCTAGTGCAGGGCGGAGCCCCATGCCTACCGCCGGAGCAACACCTCGAGGCCGAACTGCTCGAAGTGATGATCGTACGTAAACACGTGCCGTATGCCGCGCTCCCGGCAGATCAGCATCGACGAACAATCTACGAAGGACCACGCCTTATCCGAGAACCGCTCGAAGAACTCAAAGATCCTGCACCACTCATCCCGCGAGGCGGGCACGATCGTGGCAAGCGGTGACGTCCTCAACATGCCGATGGTGCGGACTGCGGCCGGCCGAAGTAAGGGTCGGGCGGCAACGCAGAGGAACTCAGCCAAGACCCAATCGCTGGTCACAAACGGAGTCCTCGCCGCATGGAGCCGACGATGGAGCGCTACGGCCACAGAATGAAGCGAGTCAGCGCGACTGATCATTGCCATCATCGCGGAGGAATCGACAAATACCTCACTGATTGGCATGAATCATGGGTCCTCCGGGGCTACTCCGTAGGCGTACCAATCGACGCGGGACGCCATGTCAGGCGGCGCCCCGTCTACGGCTAGCTCTTCCCAATGCGCCAACGGATCGGAATCCTCGGCAACCTCGACTCGTACCGTGGCGCCTTCCGGGAGTTCCGTGCCGGGCGGTAGCTCAACCCTCCCGTTGCGAACGATTCCCATATAGCTCATGGGCCAACCTCCAGTGATTCGCTCATTCCCCATGCAGTCACTTAAGCATAGCATGAAACGGCAGGACTGTCGAGGCTGGAACGCGACCGGAGGCACCGGCTTACGAGCGTGTGGCGAAGGACGCTTCGGGTTCCGGGGTGGCTGGCGATAGGCCAACAAGGAAGCTCTCGACTTCGTTGGCTACGATGACGCCGTAGTTGATGGCCCCCAGCCAGCCGGACATGATGATGCCCACCGAGCCGGCGTGGAACAGGCCGCCGATCTGCCTGGGCAGGTCCATGCTCACCTTGAGGCCTTCGAACTTCGTTCCGAAGGTGGCGCCGCACATCTGGTGAGTGTAGTAATGGAACGTTTTCGGCGTGGAGGCCTCGACGTGGTCGAGCTTGCGACGAATGTCGGGGATACATTTTTCCAGGGCGTCGAGCGTGGTGTCGATGAGATGCTGCTTTTGGGCGCGGTATTCGTCCTCCGAGAGGTGCGCCCAGTCGTCCCAGTTGGCGTTGGTGGAGGAGACCACGGCGTAGCGCTCGCAGCCGGGGCGGATGTCGGGGTAATACATAGAGAAGGTCCGGCTGGTGACGTCCTTGGCGCAGAGGCGATCGGAATCAAACTGCGGATCGACGGAGGTGAAGAGCAGGTCGCCGATGTAGTCGAGCGTTTCGCCCTTACGGACGCCCATGTAGACCTGGCAGCTGCTGTTGTTGAGCCGCACCGCCTTGGCCTGAGCTGCATAGTCGGTATCGAACTGCTCGTACCCGACCATTTTCTCGATGGTCGTTTTGAGGTTGGCGTTGGAGAGGACCGCCCCGCAGGGAATGAACGTCCCGTTGGCGATGACGCCGCGGACTCGCCCGTCTTCGACGCAGATGCGTTCCACGAGCACCTGCTGCCGCAGGTCGACGCCGTTGTCCTGGAGTTCCTGTTTCATCAGGCGGATGAGCTTGTCGGTGCCGCCGCGGAAGATGTACACGCCCTTGGACATGAAGTTGGAGAAGACGATGCCGTAGGTAATGGCGGGGTCGTCCAGGGTGGAGCCATTGGCGTAGGCGATGGGTTCCATGAGCAGGCGCCACACGTCGGTGCGGCCGGGGAAAAACTGCTCGAAAAGGTCCCGCGTGGTAGCGGTCTGATCACCGTAGAAGTCCATGGCTCGGGCGGTGTCGAAGAAGCGCTCCACGGTTTCCGTGGCGACGCCGAAGCGCTCCGTGAGGATTCGCGTGAAATCCGCGCGGTCGAAGGTGGTGTCCAGTTGGAACTGGGGGTTGTCGAAGCGGATGCCCTTGAGCTGCACGATGGAGTCGGCGATTTCTCGGGTCCAGTACTTGCGGCAGCTTTTGATCATGCCGATGGGGAAGCCGTGCAGGGAGATGTCGAAGACGTGTCCCCCCTTGCGGCGGAACCAGGTGGCCATGCCGCCGAAGTTGTAGTGCTGCTCGAGCTGGAGGACGGACCGGCCGCACTTGCCCAGGTAGTTGGCCGCGGTCATCCCGGCCAGACCGGAGCCGATGACCACCACGTCGTAGTACGGGCGGGAGTCTTTCAGTCGATCGCGAGGCATTGGTTCTGTTGCGGATTCGCGCGGTCTATTGCCGTCCGAGCACGTGCATGTTGGCCATGGTAATGCCGCTGAGCATCGCCCCGACGATTCCCAGATACCCCTGGTCCGTACCGCAGACAAACAGGTTGGACAGGGGCGTCCGCCCGTCGCGCCGCTTGCGGGGGCTTCCGTAGACCGCACCTTTCAGGTGACCAGTATACTGCCAGATGGTCCGGGGGGTGAACATGTCGGTGAAGACAAGATGATCGGCCATGCCGGGGAGGAATCGCGAGGCCTGTTCGATGAAGCTGGGATGGTAGGCCCGCTTGGCTGCCCCGTACGCTTCCCCATCCAGGCCCACCCAATGGTCGTAGCTGGCCAGCCAGGTCAGGCGGACGACGCCCTCGGGCAGACTGTCGTGGCCGGCGTAGTTGTTCGGGCAGCACAGAATTCCGCTGCGAAGATCGACGGGCTCGCGGGGGGTTTCGTAGGTGAACGCGTCCGCATCGTTGTAGAAGACGATGGTGGCCTCATGCCCCAGGGCGGCTGGTGCGGTGTCGAGAATGCCGATCGTCTCCACGAATGACAACCGGGCCATGCCCCCCTCTCCCTCTAAGGGAGAGGGTTGGGGTGAGGGTGAGAACGAGGGCTCGGGAGAATCCCGCAGCTCGCACAGGCGCATGGTCTCCTCGTAGCCGGCCGACGAGAACACCGTGTCGGCGGTGATACTCTCGCCGGATTCCAGGACCACGCCGCCCACCCGCCCGTCACGCACCTCCAGGTGCTGCACGCCGCAGCTCATGCGGATCTTGCCTCCGCAGGAACGGAACTTCTTCACCAAGGCCCTGATGATGGGTCTTACGCCCTCGCGAGGGCGGGCGAAGCCTTCCAGGAAGATGCTGCGAAAGAGGATGACGAAGGCGGTCCAGTCCATGTCCCGCTCTTCGGCGCTGCCGTAGAACATCACCGGGCAGAGGAGCATCTCGATGAGCATCGGCTCGCGGAAGTAGTCGCGCAGGACGCTGCGGGTGCTCAGGTACGGCACGTCGAGGCGGGTGTCGTCGTAGTGCTCGATGTCGTGAATGAGTCGGCGGAAGTTGTCCACTTCACCTGGAAAGGCGCGTGCAACTTCCTCCGTGAGGAGGGCGATGTCATTGGAGAATCGAAGGGTAGCACCCGGGAAGCGGACTTCGGAGTAGTTCTGGGGGTGGAGGTCGAACTCTTCGCGGTCCAGACGCAGTTGGCGGAAGAGCTTGTTGAGCGGGGCATTGCGCTGCTGCGGGCCGACGTAGTTGGTGACCGCGTGCAGGCCGACGTCGAAGTCCCGCGCGCCGAGGCGGTAGTAGGAATTCAGACCCCCGAAGGCGTAGTGCTTCTCGAGGATAGCCACCCGTTTGTCGAAGTACGCCAGGCGGATCCCCGCTGCCAGGCCCGACATCCCCGCCCCGATGATGACCACGTCGTAGTGCACGGGAGTCCACCCATCAGATCATCTTCTCACAAGGGTCCGGCGGGCGACCTTCGAGGCAATCGAGGATCTGCCATTGTGGCGTAAAGCCCGGGAAGGGGTTGGGCACCGGCTCCCAGCCGAAGACCATCCGGAAGGTGTGATACCCCACCGACGTGGGGACCGGAAACCGGTCGAAGATATCCTTCCAGCCCCTGAACAACTCGAACGTCTCCGGTTCGGGATGGATGTAGAAGTCCCAGGCCGTGCAGATGCGGTGCACATAGTCGGCCTTGTCGTAGTCCGTCTCCAGGATATCCGGAGGCTCGTCGAATTCGGGATAGACGGAATGGTCGATGTACATCAGGAGCCCAGCCCTAGAAACTCCCGTCGGAACCACTCTCTTGTCTGCTGGGCCTTCGTTCGTTCGGCGGGATCGCGAATCGAGTCCAGCGGCCTGTTGGATTCAAGGGTGCCCAAGTGAAACGCGACCTTGGTCTTGGCCCGCTCGACCGATTCGCCCGGATTCTTTCGACTCCACAAGTCCCAGCATTCGCGTGGGGTCGTCCGACTCGCTGCGGCCAAGTGGGCAATGTCGAGAAAATCCCGCGCCGCGCCCCGTTGGACCAGGGCATTCATCTTGGCTCCGATGTTGTCGTGCAAAGTCTCCAGCAGGATCGGCGGCCAGGGGCTCGGAACCGGCGGTTCCAGCTCCACCGAGCGCACGGCGATCTGGAAGGAGAACCGCTTCTTCCCTTCGCGGTGCATCTCGAAAGAGATTGTCTCGCCGAAGCGCCGCTCGCGCACCTCATGCCCGGTCGCCGCAGCCACCTCGCGCACCGCCTGCTCAATGGCTTGCTCTGCGGCAGGGGAAGCCGTCGTTCGCCACCATGCGTCGATGTCATGCGTGATTCGATAGTCGGCGTAATGCTGCAGCGCGAAGTAACCGCCCAGGACGATTTCCTGCGCCTGCGGATGTCGGGCCAGTGCGTCGAGGACCTTCTCCGCCAGGGGGTCGAGGTTGCGGGGTCTGTCCGGCACGCTTCGTCCGATGCGCTTTATGCCCCAATAACTCCCGCCAGCTTGGGGCCCAGGTATTCGACACAGCCGTCGAGGGTGGCGAGCTTGGGGTAGTCTTCCTTGGGGACTTCCACCTTGTAGCGCTTACGGAGTTCCATGACGATGTCGAGGAAGTCCATGGAGTCCATGTCGAGCTGGTCCCGCAGGCGGACGTCGCTCTTGACGTTGGAGAGGTCCGCGTCGGGAGCCACGATGGCGATGATGCCCAGAACGATATCCTTGACTTGTTTTCCGTTCATGCCGCTTGCAGGAATATTGTCAGCTAGTTTGTGCACCGTTTCACCACCACCGCGGAATTGATGCCCAGCATTCCGAAGGAATTGTTGAGGATATACTCCACTTTCTCGACTCTTTTCGGCTCCTGGATCACCAGATTGCGCACCGCACAGCGCGGGTCGAGGCTCGTCACGTTGATCGTGGGATGGACGAGCCCGTCGTCAAACGACCCCAGGTTGCCCGCCAGTTCCAAGGCCCCGGCCGCACCCATTGCGTGGCCGATGAAGCTCTTGGTGTTATTCACGTACACCCCGTCAAAGTCGCCGAAGACCTGCCGCAGAGCGGTTGCTTCCTGGATATCTCCGGTTTCCGTGGCCGTCGCATGCGTGCTGACGATATCCATGTCCTTGGGTTCGATCTCCGCTCGGGCAATGGCCAGGGTCATGCACTCCGCGACCCTCTCCGGGTTGGGCAGCACCGGGTCGTTGGCGTCGGAGTTCATGGCGTAGCCGACGACCTCGGCGACGATCGGGGCCCTTCGCTTCCTGGCGTCGCTGAGGCGTTCGAGGACGAACAAGCAGCCGCCTTCGGAGACAACGATGCCGTTCCGCGCCGCATCGAACGGGCGGCAGGCCCTGGCCGGGTCGTCGTGCGTGGCCAAGGCATTCTCGGCCGCGAAACTGGCGAAGATCCCGAAGGAGTGAATCGCCTCGGAGACGCCGCCCGCCAGTGCTACGTCCACCTCGCCAAGACGGAGCATCTGGACGCCTTGGATCAGGCCCGCGTTCCCGGCGGCACAGGCCGCTCCGATCGTATAGTGCGGGCCGCGCAATCCCAGGTTCACAGTCACTTCCCCCGCCGGGTTGTTGGCCACCGTTCGGGGGTTGTGATGATGCGACCAGTATTTTGTGTCATAGTCGTACTGGCGGATGACGTCAATCTCGTTCTCCGTCTCCACCGTGCCGTGCTCGGTGATACCCACGAAGGTCCCTACGCGGGCCCGATCTAGGCGATCCAAGTCGAGGGCGGCGCTGTGCAACGCCTCATTGGCGCAGTAGATACAGATGGATCCGGCACGGGTGCCGCGGCGCCGCTCTTTTTTTGACTGATACTTAATTTCATCGTAGTGGCACACGCCGGCCAGCACTTGGCCCATGAACCGGGTTTCGATACGGGTGATTCCTGAGACGCCTCGCAGGAGGTTCTCGCGAAAAGCGGGCAAGGAACTCCCGTTGGGGGCGCACAGCCCCACGCCGGTGATCACCACTCGCTGCTGTTCCGAGTACCCCATTCCAAGCCGGGATATCACAACCGCTTGGGCTCGCAGTCCGCGCCGCCATCGCCCGAGCGCACAGCAATCGTACCATCGAAGGGCGATTGCGGAAACCGCCCCGAAGGCTGGGTCCAGGCAGCTTGAAGGGGCGCTTAGGGGGCCCGGGCTGAGGACAGCCCGGCTCGGAATGGGTGGCAGCATGTCGGCGTTGACAGGTCGCCGGGCGGGTTTACCATGCTCTGCCAGCTATTTAACCCTGAACGGGCCTTGAGCGTTCAAGATCGGTTTTTCGAAGACGCCCGGCGGGGTTTTCCGCGGCCGCGACGAACACCTTAGGTGCCCGGCGCCTTTCGACCACGTAGCGCGGCGCGGTCAAAAAAACCGAGCTGATGAGCACCCTGTTGCTGGATCCCGTGAACGCAAGCTCGCCTCCGGCGGTGGCCACCCGCGCACCGGCCAAGCTCAACCTGACCCTCGACATCCTGGGACGGCGACCCGACGGCTACCACGATCTGCGATCGCTGGTGATCGGAGTGGGTCTATGCGATGAGGTCTCTTGCGCATCGCAGCCCGCGCCTGGCATCTCCATCGAGTGCAGCGATCCGTCGCTGAGCGACCGCTCAAACCTGGCCGTGATCGCGGCCGAACTACTGGGCAAGATGTGCGGGATCGATTCGGGAATGCTCATTCGGATCGAGAAGCGCATCCCCATCGGGGCGGGCTTAGGCGGGGGCAGCAGCGACGCCGCGGCTACGCTGCGACTTTGCAACAAGCTGTGGCGAACGGGACGGAGCGACGCCGAGCTTGCCGCGATCGGCGCCTGCGTCGGCTCGGACGTCCCTTTGTTCTTTTCGATGCCTAGCGCTGTCATCGAGGGGCGCGGCGAACGTACTCGCAGCGTTTCGATGAACTGGTCGGGCTGGGCGCTACTCATTTTCCCTCGTTTTTCGGTGGCGACGGCGGATGTCTATCGGGCGTGGCGGCGCGAAGATGCAGGCTCAAGCGAGGCGGACCCGCAGGCGCTGTGCCGGGCGACCAATGCCGAGCAGCTTACGCCGCTGCTGAGCAACCAGTTGGAACCGGCGGTCTTTCGCGTCTGCCCGGCGCTGGCGGGGCTGCGCGGCGCGATCGAAGACGGCGCGGACCTGCGACCGCTGCGGGTGAGCGGCTCGGGATCGACGCTTTATCGCCTGTTCGACGATCAGGAGTCGGCGCGGGACGCCGCCCGCCGAATCCAGGACCGGACCTTTGTAAGCACGTTCATTGCACAAGCACCTCTCCAAACATCATGGGACCTTTTTTGAGCATGAGGAGTCTTGAATGGAAATCTCTGACGTACGCGTAAAACTCATCGAGGACGCCAACGATCGCCTGAAGGCCGTCTGCAGCATCACCTTCGACGAGCAGTTCGTGGTCCGTGACGTGAAAGTGGTGGAGGGCACGCACGGTTTGTTCGTGGCCATGCCCTCGCGGAAACTGTCCGTGCATTGCCCGCAGTGCCGGCACAAGAACCACCTGCGGGCGCGATTCTGCAACGAATGCGGTACGAAGCTGCCCGTTCAGCGGGTTTCGACCGACACCAACGGGCGGTTGCGGCTGCACCGCGACATCGCCCACCCCATCAACCCCGCGTTTCGCGAGCTTTTGCAGGCCAAGGTCACGGAAGCCTTCCAGGCGGAGTTGGAGGCCTCGAAGCAGCCCGGCTATCGCCCCGCGGAGATCGAAGAGGAGACCAACGGAGAACCACCGGGCGAATTGGGCGAACCCGTCGAAGTCACCGAAGAGATGACCGAATACGACGCCCTGATCGCCGGGCTCCGCAGCGGCGGAGCCCCGCGCTCCGAACCGCCCAGCCGACCGGCCCCGCCGCCGCGGCGTCCCGCCCCGCAGCCGGCGCAGCGCTCCGGAGGTCGAGGGCGCGGCGAGGGGCCGCCCCAGCAG
>SBAX01000134.1 GCA_005240095.1 Phycisphaera mikurensis | reverse complement strand
TCCCTCTTCGGCCTTGCCTTCCTCGTTGGTGCGGAATACCGGCGCGCCGGTAAGCCGTGCGGCTCCGCAAAGGCGACGTGCCGGACGTCGGTAATTAGCATCCTGCCGAAAAAACTGTCAACCGCACCGCCGCTCCCGTTACAGGCACGTTACTGCGATTCCCCGCAAACTCGCCTGACCAGCGGTACGCAGGCGCAAGCGAGACGGTTCACCGCACTCAAAACGTGCGTTCGATGAAGCCCGTATCGATCGTGCCGTCGTGGAAGTCCGGATGGGCGATCACGCGGCGAAGGAGGGGGAGCGTGGTCTTCAGCGGTTCGATGACGAACTCCTTGAGGCAGCGCTGCATGGTGCGGATGGCCTCCGGGCGCGTGGGCTGGTGCACGATGACCTTGGCGAGCAGGGAGTCATAGCGCGGCGACACGCGGCACCCGTCGTGGCCGTAGCTGTCCACGCGCACGCCCACGCCGCCGGGCGGACGGAACTTCTCCACCACGCCCGCACAAGGACGAAAACGCTCGTTGGGGTCCTCGGCATTAATGCGGCATTCAATGGCGTGCCCATGCGGGCGGACTGCCCGCTGATCGAAATCCAGCTTTTCTCCGGCGGCCACGCGAATCTGGGTCTTGATCAAGTCGATGCCCGTGACCATCTCCGTGACGGGATGCTCCACCTGGATGCGGGTGTTGACCTCGATGAAGTAGAAGCGGCTCTTGGTGTCCACCAGGAACTCCACCGTGCCGGCGCTGTAGTACTTGGCGGCCTTGCAGAGTTTGACCGCCGCGGCGCACAGGTTCTCCCGAGTTCGGTGATCCAGTGCTGGGGAGGGCGACTCCTCGACGAGCTTCTGGTACCGCCGCTGCAGGGTGCAGTCGCGCTCCCCCAGGTGCACGATGTGCCCATGCTGGTCGGCGATGATCTGGACCTCCACATGCCGGGGACGGTCGATGAACCGCTCGATGTACACGTCGCGACTGTTGAAGGCCCCGTCGGCCTCCTGCTTGGCCTGCTTGAGCGCCGCCAGCAGATCGGTTTTGTCGTGCACGATGCGCATGCCCCGACCGCCGCCGCCCGCGGAAGCCTTGATGATCACCGGAAAGCCGATCTGGTCGGCGATGGTGATGGTCTCATTGTCGTCTTCCAGCACCCCGTCGCTGCCGGGCACTGTGGGTACCTTGTTTTTCTTGGCGATGACGCGCGCCGACGCCTTGTCGCCGAGCAGCTTCATGGCCTCCACGCTGGGTCCGATGAACTCGATGTTGCACGCCCGGCACTTCTCTGCGAACTGCCCGTTCTCGGCCAGAAAGCCGTATCCGGGATGGATGGCGTCGGCCCCGGTCACTTCCGCTGCGGCGATCAGGCGGTCGCTCTTGAGGTAGCTCTCCCGCGGCGCGGGGCCGCCGATGCACACGGCCTTGTCCGCCAGGCGCAGGTACTCCGCCCCGCGATCCTCCTCGGAGAACACGCACACCGTCTCGACGTTGAGTTCCTGGCAGGCGCGCAGAATCCGCAGGGCGATCTCACCACGGTTGGCGATCAGGATGCGACGAAACATGACGAATTACCAATGACCAATGACCAATTACAAATGACCGCACATAGCCACGACGCCTGTTCCAAGTGTGCTTCCCTCTGCGTTTGGTAATTGGTAATTCGTAATTGGTAATTGTCTCAATGTGGTCTCACCAGGAACAGCGCCTGTCCGTACTCCACGGCCTCGCCGTCGCGGACCAAGATGCGCTCGATGGTGCCGGAGGTCTCGGCCTTGATCTCGCTGAAGACCTTCATGGCTTCCAGCAGGCAAACCACCGTGCTGGGCCCTACCGGGCTGCCCACCTGCACAAAGGGCGGCGAGTCGGGGTCCGGCGAGGCGTAGAACGTGCCCACCATCGGCGAGCGGATTTCGTGGTACTCCACGTCCACCACGTCGCCGGGAAGCTTGCCGTCCACCGCCGGCGGCGAGACCGCAACGGGAGAGTGCATGGCGGGGTGGGCCATCATCGGCGTAGTCATCATGACCGCCTCGTGGCCCTTGGGGTTCGGCCGGCGCAGGCTTACCTCCACCTCGCCGTCGCGCAGCGACAGCTCGATCAGGTCATTGGTGACCATCATTTCTACAAGCTGGCGGATTCGGTCGATATCGAGCAAACTTGTTCTCTCTTGCGGCGACGGCTCCTCACCTTCAGCGTTTTTCGGCGTCAGGCCCGAAGGGCCGCCATAGCCCAGCCCAAGGCAACGCCCTGGGTTTTTCCGGGGGCCAACAATCAAGCCCTGAAACGGCGCTCTATCGTCCGACAACCGCGCCTTCCGGCGATTTATCCAATCTGGTCAGCACGCGGTGCCCTCTGGCCGTCACCAGGACATCGTCTTCGATCCGCACGCCGCCGACGCCCGGCAGGTAGATGCCGGGCTCGACCGTGACGAGCATTCCCGGTACCAGCTCTTCCTTCGATCGCCAGCTCAGCGACGGCGCTTCATGCACGTTAAGACCCAGGCCGTGGCCCAGTCCGTGCGTGAACTTGTCGCCGTAGCCCGCCTTCTTGATGACACTGCGCGCTGCCTCGTCCACATCGCACATCCGTCGACCCGGACGAACGGCCTCAACGCCTGCCAGTTGCGCTTCCAGGCAGACCGCGTACACCTCGCGAAGGCGAGGCGGGATGCTACCCACGAACACCATGCGGGTCAAATCGCTGCAGTAGTGGCCTACGCGAGCGCCCCAGTCGAACAGGACGCTGCTGCCCCTCTTGACCTTTCGCTTTCCCGGCCGGGCGTGCGGCGCTGCGGCGTTGGCTCCTTCGGCGCAGATCGTGGGAAACGCGGGCGACGACGCCCCGCGACATTTCATCTCGTATTCCAGCCGCGCCGCCAGCTCAAGCTCCGTCTGTCCAGGGCGGATGCTCTTGCACGTGGTCTTGAAGGCCTCCTCGGCTACGTCAATCGCCCGGCGCATGATCGCTACTTCCGTTTCATCCTTCAGCCGGCGCATGGTCTCCACGATCGGCGGGGCCAGCACCAGCCGCGTGCCCCGCATCTTCCTGCGGAACTCCGCGTGTTCTCCCACGCTGAGGTGCTTCGATTGGACGGCCAGCTTCTTGACCTTCAGCTCCTCGCAGGCCTTGACCACCTCGTCGTTGAGAAAACCCTTGCGCAGCCGGCTCCGCGCCCAGCCGACTTCGTCCTTGATCTCCTCGAGAAACCGCGCATCGGTGAGGATGTGAACCTCGCGCGGGGTGATCATCACTGCCGACTCCTCGCCGGAAAACCCGGTCAGATAGAAGTAGTCCGGCTCGTTGGTGACCAGAAACGCCCCCGCACCGGCCTTCCTCAAACTCCGGCGGCACTGCGCCAGCCGCCCGGCAATCACCGCCGAAGGCCCCCGTCCGTTGCGTTTGCTCATGACGTTGTCCGTCCATCCGAAGCCCGGGCTCACCCCGGCCGTTCGCATTGATCCGCTACAATGATCCCATGTTACAGGGGACCTGGTCCGTCGGCGACCCCGGCGCTACAACCCGGGCACGCCTTCGATGCCGAGCTTCTTGCGCAGCTTCTCGAGGTTTTCAATATCTTTCGCTTGGTCTCTATGCCCGCGACCTGCCCGGTGTTGTCGATGTCCTTGCGGATCTCCTGGCGCATGAACAGGAACAAGCTCTTGAGATACTTGTCTTCCTTGAAGCTGGCGGGCTCCGACGGTCGCCAGCGCCGCCCCGCCCGGCGGGAGGCGTAAGCCCCATTGAACGCCGTCTCGTGGGCGCGGTGCACAACATCGTCGATATACGCCGCGTTCGCCTCATACCCCTCGACCTGCGCGACGACCTCCAGCGCATCCGCTAGCACCGTCTCGCTGGCCTCGCCCTTTTCCTCGGACTGCTGCGTCACGAACCATGCCGTCAGCGCCAGAACCACCACCACTCCACCGATGCGCTCTTTCATCGCCCGCGTCTCCTTCGCCGAAATGTCCGCCTGTTCCGGGGAAATGTACGGATTGGTGCGCCCCGGTCCAGCTGCGAACTCATGCGTCGCTCGTCACTGGGCATAGAAGCGTTCCCAGATGCGCTCCGCGAAAATGCGATGGGCCGCTTCGTTGGGATGAACGTCAAAGCGGTTGATCGTCAGGCCCGAAGGGTCGAGGCCTTGGACCGGCGGCAACAGGTCGATGGTGGGCACGCCGCCCGACTCGAATACCGCCCCGACCCGGGCATGAATCTTCGCCGCGTCGTACCGCGTGCCCTCGGCCTGCAGGAACGGAACCAGCACGGCGCGGAGGCGCATGTTCCGCTCCCTGCACAACGACACGATTTCCCGCAGCGCCGCCTCCTGCCGGCCCCAGATTGCCGGGTCCTCATAGGCCGCCGTCAGCCAGTCCCAATACGACGGACCCGCCCGCAGCCGCGGGGCCACCAGTCGATGGAAGAGGTAATCCAGCAGAAAGGAACTCTCCAGGTTCACGAAGCTCGGGCGAATCGGCTCAAGCAGTGTCGCGCCCTCCTCCGACGGCACCAGCCATTCAATGTCGTTGGGCAGATAGCACAACACCACCTCGTCGACGTCGTACGAGGGCAGCCAGTCGCGGATGGCCTCGACTTCCTTCTTGGTGTTCCATCCGCCCCAGGCCACGTTCATGACCTCGTACTTGCCGGGAGCGCGCTGCTCGAATCGCTTCTGCAGGATTTCCGTGAACCGGTCGGCCGGGTCGTTCACCCCCCAGCCGTACACGAAGGAGTCGCCCACGAACGCAATGCGGACCACGCCCTCGGGCTTATGCTCCGTCCATTCTTTGTCCCGGCAGTAGAGAGAATTGAGTCGTGCGTAGGCCTGTTTCCAGCGCTTGTTGGTCAGGCTCGCTCCGAGGGAGTCCGTGGCCACGCTCACGAAGCGAATGTAGGTTTCCGCCACCATCGCCAGCGTCGCCAGCATGCACAGCGTCACCAGCACGTTGCCCAGAATAAGCCGGCTGCGCCGCCTGCGCTCAGGAAAAAAGCGGAAGAAACACCACGTGTGCAGCAGCAAAGAGATGTACAACCCCCACCACAGGAGGTAATCCAGCAGGTACCCGTACGCTCCCGTAGCCCACATGCGTCAGGGCATGTTAGCTTTAGTCCGTAGCCTTGGCGAAGGGTCGGAACCCGCAGTAGTGTTTCGCCGATTTCTACGCGTAACGAGCCGCGGGCTTCAGCCCGCGCGGACGCTCGAAGGCAGCTCACGTTCGCGTGTGGAGGGTGTCATTCGGTAAGTTGACGACACTTGACGAGACCCGGAGTTAGCGGTCCCATGACTCGCGCTCTTGACGAATGTAGCGGTCCACCTCCTCGGTGGTCTTGAACACGCGATGACCAGGTGCCTCGGCCAGGATGTCGAGCGCGCACCGCTTATTGTGCTTGCCGTCCGTCGAGCGGATAACCACTTCAACTGCTTGTCCAACCGGAAGGTCAGGGGCGACAATCTCGATGCCCCCCCCTTCTACCCACGATCGAGGCGGCTCAACCGCCGTCAAACCGCACCAAGAATTCGGCGACGTCCAGCAAATCAACGTCGCCGTCGTCGTCCGGATCGAAGCACCCGCAGCCGCCTT
>SBAX01000282.1 GCA_005240095.1 Phycisphaera mikurensis | reverse complement strand
CCCGGCTGGATCAGATGATGGCGGCGTGAATCCCATGGCCGGAAGTCTTACACAAAAACGGCTGAATCGATTCCACTTGAACCCCGAGCCAAGACAGTCGGCCTTCCGTAACGCGTCGCGAGCGGCCCTCCAAATGTCGTCGAAGATGGGTGGGTAGGTGCCTTTGTACAAGGTTGGCGGAACGATCAGCGGCGATCGCATCGGGCGCTTGCATTGGTGACAAGCCACTAGTGGCAACGACCAACGCCTTGGCTGTTGGGTTGGTTCCCAATCGTCAATCGAGACGAATCTGCCGTCGAGGTGGAACAAGGAGCGGCTGTCGTTGTTCGCACCAAGAAACCAATTAACTGAGCCATGTAGCTTGCAGATAACGCGAGACGAGCCCGCCGGGTCGTAAAGAGTGTGGGCGTTTCTCTCTTCCTCGACGGGCTGCCAATCTGCAGGAATGCCGAGGGGACAACCTATCCGGTGGAATGCGTACTCGGCGACCACGTCGTAATTCGTCGTAATCACGGTGTGATGGTGTGAGTGGATTCGGTTCTCGCCTCCAACGAGCTTCTGAAGCCCCGCAAAGAGGGGTGGGCATACGCTTGGCTTCACGGCGTGATAGACTTTCCAAAGACAGTTCAAGAGCTGCGCACTGGCTCCGCCTGGCCAACCATCATCCGCGATCAGGGCTATCGAGAGCAAATCCTCCAGGTTGTTTTCGTCGCCAATCCACATGCTCGCACTTCGGCGAGCGCGTTCCCGGAGCGATTCGATGAACTTCCGGTCCGCCCCATCGAGCGCAATGCCATCTCCGAGCGCGTGGTCGTAGAATTCGTTCATCACAGGGAGGCCGAAAGGTTTGGAGAAGCCTGCGCCGAGGAAGAGTACGATGTTCATGACCCCATCCTAGCGGAGGCCACCGAACACGCCAATAGAGAACCTGGGTGGGATGTGAGAAGAAGTACCTGCGCCCACCGTCCAATGCGAGTACAATCCTCCCATGACTCGCAACGGAGCCCTCAAACTCCTCCGCAGCGGACGAGATGGCGTTGCCGAATGGAACCGGTTGCGCACGGGTGGCGAATCGATTCCCGATCTCTCCAACGCCGACCTTCCAGGCGTGACTCTTTCACGCGCCAACCTCGACAAGCTGAACCTCCGGTCCGCCAACCTCAATGGCGCAAAGCTAAGCCTTGCAAGTCTGGAGAATGCCTCTCTCGAAGCGGCGCAACTCGCAGAGGCAGATCTTCGACGTGCGAACCTAGGCGGTACGAACCTGCGAGGCGCGAACCTACGGGCTTCTCGCCTCAGAGGTGCGTACGCTGCGGACGCTGACCTAACCGACGCCGACCTTTCACATGCTGACCTTTGGGGAACAGACCTGAGGGAGACCAAACTAGCCGGGGCCATCTTGAACGGTGCCTCGTTTGGAATGACGGGCGTTGCTTGCGACCTACGCGAGGCGCTCGGCTTGGAGGAGACGGTCCACCGTGAACGGTCGTTCGTCGATGTCAATTCGATTCTCCGTTTCACAGGCGACTTGCCTGAGCGCTTCCTTCGCGGTTGCGGGCTGCGCGATGAAGAGATCGCCTACTTCCGCTCTGTCGTGCGCAGGCCCATCCAGTTCTACTCCTGCGTCATCAGCTACTCCACCGCAGACGAAGCGTTCGCCTCCCGCCTGCACGACGACTTCCAGGCCGCGGGCGTTCGCTGCTGGAAGTGGGACCACGACGCCCGCACGGGTCGCTCCATCTGGGGCGAGATCGACCAAGCCATCCGCGATCATGACAAGGTTGTGCTCATCGCCAGCGAATCGTCCCTGATCAGCCCCGCCGTCAACCGCGAGATCGAGCGGGCCATCCAGGAAGAAGACCGCCGCCTGAAGGACAAGAATGCTGGCAAGTTCGACGGCGATATCGACGTGCTGTTCCCTGTGCGCGTGGACGACTACGTCTTCGATGGCTGGCAGCATGAGCGTAAGGCTGACGTGGTCAAGAAGGTCATCGCCGACGCCCGCAACTGGGACAAGGACCCGGCCGTCTACGCGAAAGTCCGCGACAAGCTCATAAAAGACCTCAAGGCAGCATGACAATGGCCCAGGCGCCGGGAATGTCCCACGCAGGAAGTAAACAGGCTTGCTACACCATGATCGCCTTCATCAACGCGTCGCGGGGTTCGGAGTAGAAGCGGATGTCGATCTTCGTGGCCATGTCGTCGGACAGCTCCATCAACTGCCGGCGAGCGAGGACGGGGATGAGCAGGATGCTCGCCCCCTTCTCGACGGCCAACTCGGCGATTTCCACCGCGTTGTGAATCGGGTCGATCGAACCGCCGAGATTAAGGCTCCCGACGATTACCAGCCCGCCATGCAGGCTTTTTTGCAACAGCGAGCTGCAACAGGCTAAAAAAACAGCCACGCCAAGGGCGTTGCCGCTTCGGGCGGTATCGAAGGCACGAAGCTGAACCGAGAACTCGTGCTGTCTGGGGTCGCGGTCCCCGACCGTTTCTTTGGCCCGGGCATAGAGGTTCTGCTCGGCGAAGGAAACGCTCTCCTTGAACGACGGCGGGCAGGGGCGGTTGAGGATCTTGATCCCACCCCCCGGTCCCTCGGTGACCTCGATCCGATACAGACCGGGCTGCTCCTCCGTGGAACCGGGACTAATGGTCCAGACCTGTCCCGGCGCCAGCGGGTCCGCGCCGATCGTACCCTCGGTTTGAAGCTCAGGGGTCACGACAAACTTCTCGACACCGTCCTGCCCGAGGTGATAACTGAAGTGGGTGTTGCGGAACTCCGCCGTCCCGATGCGCTTCTGCTGCTCCTTCACGCGACGCCGCACTTCGAGGGCGAGCCGAACCGCCCACTCCAAATCCTCGTCGGCGATCTCGGACTCGGGGTTCGGGAAGAGAAGTTTCATCAAACCGCTGATGGTCTTCTGAACGGCGGTGATGTCGCGCCCGCTGAGTGCGCCGCCCCAGAATACTCGCCCCTGGAGCTTGGAGACCCGACTTTGCGAGCGAAGCCGCGTCAGACATTCGGCGAGAAAGTCGCTGACCAGACCGAAGTGGTTGGTCAGGTGCTCGTTGGGATTGAACTTGGGGATATCCCAACCGGGCAGATAGGCGTGGATGCGGTCCATGAGCGCCGTGTCGTTGCGCATTTCCGGCGGGAGCGGCCCGAACAGGTGGCCGACGCGCTGCTGATGCTGCACGTCCACGTCGAAGTTCCCGATCATCACGATTCCGCCGTCGGCGCGGATGCTGTCCTTGCCGCGGCTGAACTCGCCCGACTCCATGAAGCCCTTCATGATGTTAACCCCGTCCTTCTGGTCGAAGGAGACGCCGGATATCTCGTCAAAACAGACCACGTCGTACTGGCACACCAAGCCTCGCTGCCCGGTCGCATTGTTGACGAACATGCGGGCCACGGTGGTTTTCCCGCCGGAAACCAGGTGCGCATAAGGCGAAACCTGTTGGAAAAGGTGGCTCTTGCCGGTACCTCGGGGGCCTAGCTCCACCATGTTGTAGTTGCGCTCGACGTACGGAACCATCCGCAGCAGAGTTACGTCCTGGGCTCGCTGGCTGATGGTATCGGGCTCCAGCCCGACGCTGCGGATCAGGAAGCGCTTCCACTCCTCCACCGAGAACATTTCCCGGCCCCGAACCAGAGTTTCCAGCACATCGCGCTTGGAAAGCTGGATTTCGCGGAGACTCTCGATCCCGAAGGGCCGGCCAGAGTTTTCCTGGGCGATCGTGGCGTCGTAGCTCAGCTCGACTTCGGCGTAAAAGCCGCCGGTGAGCATTCGGTCATTGTCCTGGACCAGCCGCGGCGTGATTCTGGCATCCTTGATCTGGACGCTCGGCAGTTCGGCAACGTAGGAGTCGGTCTTCGGATCGAGCCTCGCCCGGATCAGGTCAATGATGCGAACCGATCCCTGCTCGCGGGCCTTGGCCTTGAACAGCTCCTCCTCGCCGGCCCGAACGGCGCGGTTGGAGAGCTGCCGTTCGACGATCTGCAAACCTTCCTGAATCTCTTCCGGCTTGACGCTCGCGCAGTAGCGTCCGAGGAGGAACTCGACCACGTACGTCGGGACCGGATACTGGCCCTTGAACCGACGGACAAGGTCCTTGCGGACGATGAAGCCCTCGAATGACTTCGCCGCAATCTGGTCCAACGCATCGAGTTCCATCGCTACTCCTCACCACCGATCGTACACGATTGTTGAGCCAGGACCTTGCCGGCACTGTCCAGCACGACGATGAACGCCGCTGTACGGAGTAGATTGTCATCCTCGACCGGCAAGGACGCCATGCCGTCCGCCGAGACCGGTTTCCCGCCGTTCACAAGGCTGCTTTTCTTGTCCGCCGCGCGGGTGCGAATGTCGACGTGCTGTCCCGCCCCGGCGACGGTCACGCGGCAACGCAGACCCACCCACTTGATCTCGCTGATGGTCGTGCCCGCCGCTTTGGTTTCACGCCTGACGATGAACTCCGGGACGATGCACTCCTGTGGGCTCAGGCTCCCGTGGGCGTATTCCAGACCGGCCTTGAAGCACGAAATCCCGGGCGCGACGGCCGCCGCCACGTGCTCATTCCAATGCCAGGGCACAGTACTTATGTCGGTGCGGGACGTAGACTTGAGCATCGCGCAGCGCCCCCATCTGGTCTCGGCGAGGTAGGCCGGCATGTCGCACTTGGGCAATCCGCCCGGCAGCAGGAGCCAGCCATGATCGGTGATGACGCGGACCTCGCGCCACCCGGCCTCGATCAAGGCCAAGACGCGATCCACCAGCCCCTGAACCTCGTCGCGGAGTCGTCGGGCCAGCTCAACCCCGTGGCCGTGACCGAATTCGTCGATCTGACCATGCTCGGTCCACGCCTTGCCGGAGGGCACGCCGGTATCCGATCTGCCGAGAACCTGGAACCCGCGTTGATCGAGGAGCTGCCGGAATCGATCGATGGTGAGCGACTTACCATCGGCGAGGATCGTCGGCTTGAAGTCCTCACCGGCGTCGGTCCCGGCCAGAAGATCGGCCACGGGAGAGCGGGCCGGCTTGGCGGTGGGCGTGACCGCCGGCAGGGCCGTCCAGCGCCAATCCTCAGTGACCGCCAGTCTGTGTTCCTGCAACGCCTGCAGCAGCTTTCGCCCCACATCGAAACGAAGCCCGTCGGCGAAAAGAACACAACACCCCGCCTCGACGGCCAGCGGAGCGAAGGCTTCGCTGCCCCGACCGGGAAGCAGCTTGCGCTTGACCGCTTCCTGGAAGTGCTCGGCGGCAGATTCGAGCCAGGGGCGATAGAGGGAGTGCAGGGCCGCGGCAATGGCCTCGCGATCGGCCTGCCGTGTCACGGCGCTCATCGCCTCGATTGCGGCGCTATCAACCTGCCAGCCCGATTCAACGTAGGCCCGGGCAACGTCGGCCGGCGCGGCGCCGCCGAGGGCCGTCTGTGCCAGTCGGGCCAGTTCGGAGAGCGCGTGCATGGCCTTCGCCAGCGGGGCCTTGCCAAGCTCGGCCCAGACCCAATGACGACGCTCGGCGTGCTGTTTCTCCAACGTGGCGAGGCGATTGCGGGCCTCGGCCGGGGACTTGCTACGCAGGTCGAGCAGGGCCGCGCGGAGCTGGTCCTCGGCGGCATCGTTGTTCTGCGGCCAGGAAGAGCGATCGTCGAAGAGCCCGCCGTCCTTCGCCGGCATTGCCCTGCGAAGCAGGTCGGGAATCCGCGGGTAGCGGGCCGGCGCTTCCGCAAAGCGTTTCCAGACCGCGCCCCATTCGCCGTCCCGCCGGCCGAGCACCTCGCCGGCTGCAAGCTCGCCGTCTTTCTCGGGATCGAAGTCGAACTCCTGCCTGCACACGGCCCGGAATGACTGCCACTCGTTGTTAGACCAGCGCTGCCGGGTGCCCTCAGGGTCATTGAGCCAGGTGAGCACCTCCCGAACGGGATCCTCGGTCGTCAGGTCGTTGAAATCGCTGGCTTCGAGGCGGCGACCCTCTAGCTCGGCGATCGGCGTGTCGGCCAGTTTCTCGATGGCCCGGCCTATCGCTTCCAGCGTTGCCCTATCGCGGGCAACGTCGAGCCCAAGCCCGCCCTCCGGCGATTGCAGGAAGGCAAGCAGCGTCCAGTCCTTGGCGTTAAGCTGGGTCCAGAACACCCCGCGATACTGAAGCTCGGCCAGCGGGCGCAAGCGCTCCGGGCATTCATCCACCGCCCGAAGCTCCTGCCGGCTGACGCCGGGAAGATACAGAATCGGCACTGCCGCCTGCGGCCAGTCCGCTTCCGGCAGCGAGCGGGCGATCATGCAGCGCAACCAGATTGCCGGCCCGGTCTTCTGAGCGGGGTCATAGTCGCCGAGGGTCAAAAACTGGGGCAAAACCGCCCGCAAACGCGGAGCAAGGGGCTCCCACTGCCGCTCCTTGTCCGTCCACAGGACGGCCACAGGGGCGACCATGTCGTTGCGGTTGTAGTCCGCAGCCTTCGCCAGCGACGCGACGATGGCGTCGAATACGGTCTTGACCGCCTCCTGTGTGTCCAGTCCTGCGGTCACGCTATCTTCGCCTCCTCGGGCTGTATCCACGCCTTTGTGTACCTGGCATAGTTGTACTCGTCGATCAACTTGAGGAACGTCCGGCCACAGTTCTGCGGGGCGTGACTCTCCAGCCGCACCGCGAGCGAACGCATCTTCTGGGAGAAGGCCACGTACTTGCGTTCCGGATACGTCTTGTAGTGGCAGGCGTACGCTCTTGCTATTTTCTCGTCCCAGAGCGGAAAGAACTCAGGCGCCAGAAGGTGCAGGGCCTTCGCCGCAGCGACGGGACTTCTGCGGCCCTTGTTACCCCCGTCCCTGACCCGGAGAGCGTCCAGATAGCTGCTGAATAGCTGATGGATGACCGGCTCATCGGCCTCCGCAAGCGACTGAATCTGGCGTGGCCGAAGTTGTTCGATGACGGCGAGGCTCGCACTCAGGGCTTCCTCCAGCAGCCGAAAGTCAAATGACCCATAGCGGTAGAAGGCTTGGTGCCAAGTTAGAAGCAACGCGCCGATGCCCTCCGCCATGTCCCTCGGCTTGCCCCAGAAGTGATTCACCAAGAAAGTCGCAACCCTGTACATGGGGTCCCTGGCTTCGCGCTGCTGGAATGTGGTGTAGCCTCGCTCAAACTCCGCCGGCGTGATGTCGAGTGTGGCGGCCGCGCCCTTCACGCTACGCTCACCCCTTCCCGTGCGGCCAGTTTCTCGGCCAATGTCAGGTGAACGTCGTTCACCCGGTCCCCGGTGAATTCGCGGTCCTTCCAGAACCAGGGGAACTGCTCGCGGGGGCGCAGAGACTGGGGCTCTTTGCCGCGGTCCTTGGTCCACTTGATGTTGGGACGCTTGCGGAGCACGTCGGCGGTGATGAAGGGGCGGATGTTGAGGCGAACGCCGTCATTGATATCCGGGTCCCAGCCGATGGGCTGCTCGCAGAGCGGTTTCCATCGGACGAAGAGGTCGTAGGGAGGCT
>SBAX01000129.1 GCA_005240095.1 Phycisphaera mikurensis | reverse complement strand
TTCTGCGTTTCTGCGTTTTTGCGTTTCTGCGTTTCGCTAGATGCACTCCGCGAACCGGTACGAAGCCCGCCGGAACACCATCCACCCACCCGCCAGCAGCACCGTGGCCACCGCGCCCACGTACAGCAGACCGTCCGCCGGCGGAAACTGCCCATACAGGATCGCCGCCCGGTACCCTTCCATCAGCGGAACCAGCGGATTAAGCCCGATCACCCTGGTCGTCAGCGACCCATCGGCCGGAACCGGCACAACCACCGCCGACACGAACATCCAGAGTTGCAGCAGCGCCGCTGTCATCAAGCGCACATCGCGATAGAACAGGTTGGCCATCGACAGCACCAGCCCCAGCCCCACGGTGAGCGCGATCTGGATCACCACCAGCATCGGCACGACGAGCAGCGCCGCCGTCGGCACGAAGACAAACTCCCCGCGGACATGGAAGTAGCCAATGAGGCCCGCGAGCACCGCCATGGCCACGACGAAGTCAACCAAAGCCGCCCCCACCGCGGAGAGCGGAAACACTTCCCGAGGGAAGTACACCTTGGTCACCAGGTTTCGATTGGCCACCAGGCAGTTAACGCACCCCGTCAGGCTGTTGGCAAAGAACGTCCACGGCGCCAGCCCCGCGAAGGCATACAGCGGATAGGGAACCCCCAGCCGCGTCAGCGCCGCCCCGTCAATCGCCCGCGTGAACACGAAGGTAAACAGCAGCATCATCGCCAAGGGCAGCGCTACAGCCCAGGCAATGCCCAGGATGGACTGCTTGTAGCGTACACGCACATCGCGCCACGTCAGGGCGAAAAGCAACTCCCGAATGCGGGTGAATTCCGTTGCGGCGCGCATAGGCTCTTGCTTATCGGTCGTCTGCGCGCGATGGTTCAGATGCGGTTGGCCGGTTCTGTTACTTGAACATCAATCTACGGGCACGATCCGCTGACGCTCGAAATCATGCCGCAGGACGGGCCGGCCGCTCTGAAAGATGACCAGGCTGTGCTCGTACATGGGAATGTTCATTTCCCGGGGGATCGCATCGGGCGTGTTGCCGTAGACCACTGTCACGCCCCCGCCGGGCACGCCGGGATGAGCGACAGTGCACAACAACCCATCGCCCGAATCGTCGTAGCGCGTACCCTCGAACTCAAAGCCACCCTCGTGCCAGGTAATCGGAAAATCGATCGCGGCCAGAAATCCCGCCACATAAGAGTCTCGCACGGCGTCGCCGAGGACCAGCACGCATCGCTCGGCCAGAGCGCCTTCCTCGATCGACCCCGCGGTTCGAACGATGCGCTGCGACGGCTTGTAGCTCGATTCAAAGATAGCCTGTATTTGCGCGTTGCGTTCGCCCTCCTCCGGGGTTTCTGCGTTTCTGTTTTTCTGCGTTTCTGCGTTTCGCGGCATGACCACGGCCAGCCCCGGCCCGCGGCGCGTCGCCGCCGTCGTGGGCACAATGTCCTCCGGTGGAACGCGCCGCAGAATGTGGTAGGCCGGATCCAGCTCGATCTCGTCCAGAGGGTAGGAGCTGCTGACCGGTTCAATCTGATGCGCCCCAATGATGTCAAATTGATACGAGAAGCCGATCGGATGGGCCATCCATTCGGGATTACTCCAACCAGCGACACTAACACCGCTGAGTTCAAATGCGGGTTCGCCTTGCGAAAAATACACATTGGCCTCGTTCGCACTGAACCTTTCCGCACGTTCGATGACCAGCCGCGGGGCGCCAGACCGGCGGACCCATTGGTCAAAGAATAGCTGGAGATTCTGCCCACTCTCTTTCTCGCAGGCGCCACGGATCGTCTCCCACGATGCATGACGTCCCATGGATTCGTCGGTGAATCGCCGCATGGCCGCCCAGAAGCGGTCCTGCCCCATCCGCCGGGCGAGCATGTGAAAGACCATCGCCCCCTTGTCGTAGGCGATCTGCCGGTTGCATCCCCCGGGCAGGCCGAAAGTACCCAGCGGCTTGTCATCTTCGGGATTAAGGCGGCTGAAGTAGTGACAGTAGTTGCGCCGCTTGCGCCGCGCCTCTTCCTCGTTGCCGTCGAGAACGTGCCCGTAGTAGTTTGTCGCGTAACTGGTCAGCGCCTCGCACCAGTTGCCGTCGCGGGGATCGACGAAGATGCCGTTGCCCCACCAACTGTGCAGCATCTCATGATCGAGATACCCGTGCGTAGTCTGGGCCCGCTCCCCCATGTCGATCACCGCCGAACTCAGCAGCGTAAAGCACGGGAAGGCAAAGCCGCTGCTGAAGAAGTTGTCCACCACCGTGTACTGCCTGGCGGGATACGGACCGATGAGCGGTTCATAGCGGTCGAGGATTCGCTTGACGGCTGCGAGCAGGCCGGAGGCGTGCGCTGCCTGGTTCGGTTTGAGATGCGCTTCGAGCGTCACATGCCCGTGCTTGTCGCGATGCACTTCATGCGGCCCGCCCACCAGAACCATGGCTGGCAGCGGAAACGGACTCCGCCACGCCGCACGCCCGGTGCGCGACCGCAGTTCCGGATCGCTCTCCCCCGACGCCACCAGCTCAAAGCCCGCGGGCGCGTCGGCGATCAGGGTGAAGTCCGCGAGCCGCAGGTCCTGCTCGCCGTGGGCGGGCTGGGGATACCAGTACCCGTCCCCCAGGTACGCCCCCTCCTCGCTGATGTGGGCGCGCATCTGGAAGTTGTGGATCTCGCCGGGCTTCTCTCCGACGCTCACGTCCTGCCAGAGCTTGCCGCGGTAGTCCACGAAAAGAGTAAGCGCCTCGGCCGGGGTCGTGAGAACGACGCGATAGCGCGCCGGGGCAAAGTCTTCGGAGGAAGCATCCGGCAGCCGCTGGGCCGTGGGCACATGCAGCTCCGCCCCGCTTGCCCGGATCGCGGTGATGTCCAGATCCGGGTGCAGCCATATCTGCAAGGCCGCCGGCGCGTCCGGCACCGCCGTCTCGTCAGTGCGAACCAGGTCGATGGTCGCACGCCCGGCGAGGATGTGGGCCGCCGGATCAAGGCTGACGTCCAGACGGTACCTGGCCGCACGCATGTTGAGCTCGTTGGGCAGCCCGGCGCAGCCTCCGCCGAGGAGTGCCGCGCCAACCAGCATGCCCGTTGTTCGCGCGTGCCAGTAACGTTTGGGCGGTTGAGCGGACATAAACGCCTTCAAGATCAACCCTGGTGTGGCCGATTGGTAACCAATCCTGACCCTTCCGCAAGGGCCGACGCCCACAAGCGCGGATTGCGAGCTTGTGGCCCCCTGCGAAGCGCGTATACTGGCCTGCCGGATAACTCGAAGCCGCCGTGTACGGAGAATGCAGGGCCGGGCGAGGGTGATCCGCCGATATCGCTGGGGTGAGGTCGGGAGAAAGGGCGACGGGACCGTGAAAAGCATCGCGGGCCCTTGTGCAGGAGATGTATGGCTAAAGCGGATGCTATTGAAGTCGAAGGCACGGTGGTGGCGGCACTACCCAATGCCATGTTCAAGGTCGAGGTCGATGCCGGCGGCGAGAAGCACCACGTCCTGGCGCACATCTCCGGCAAGATGAGAAAATACTACATCCGTATCCTCCCCGGCGACACCGTGACCGTCGAAATGTCCCCTTACGATCTGACCCGCGGGCGGATCACCTTCCGCAAGTAGAAACGCAAAAGCGCAAAAACACAGAGAGCAGACAGCGTGAACCGCTGGCAGCGCGTAGAATCCGCGCGATGACCGATTTGAAGATTTCAGATTTGAGATTTCAAATTCGAGACTCGACGTTCCCGATCCCCCCCTCGCCGCCCCTGGTGATGGGCATCCTCAACGTCACGCCCGATTCGTTCAGCGACGGTGGGGAGTTCTTGTCCGTCGACCGTGCCGTAGCGCGGGGGGTGGAGATGGTCGCGGAGGGAGCGGCGATCATCGACGTGGGTCCGGAGTCCACGCGGCCCGGGGCCAAGCCGGTCCATGCCGATGAGCAGATTCGCCGGGCCGTGCCGGTGATCAAGGCCTTGCGGGCGCGGGACGACAAGACGGCCATTTCCATCGACACGCGCTTGGCAAGCGTCGCCCGCGCGGCCATCGATGCCGGCGCCGACCTGGTCAACGACGTGTCCGCCCTGCGCGACGATCCGGACATGGTCCGCGTCGTGGCCGACGCCGGGGTGAGCGTGGTGCTGATGCATCGCCGCGGCACCTCGGCCGACATGCAGAAAGACGGCGGGCCGCAGTACGACGACGTGATCGGAGAACTCCGCGCCTTTCTCGCCGAGCGGATCGAGTTCGCGGCGGGCCACGGAATCGCACACCCCCGCATCATCATCGATCCCGGCATTGGTTTTGGGAAACGCACCGAACACAACCTCGCCCTCCTCCGCTGCCTCCGTGATTTCACCACCCTCGGGCCGCCGGTGCTGGTCGGCGCATCGCGGAAGCGATTCATCGGAGAGATCGCGGGGATCGAGGATCCCAGGCAGCGCGACAGTGCATCCGTAGCCTGCGCCGTTCTGGCCGCCCAACAAGGCGCATCCATCATCCGCGCGCATGACGTTCGCGGCACAGTCGATGCGCTACGATTGGTCGCTGCCATTTGATGCATTGCAGGGGGCGAGGTCGTGACGGTGCTACCCAACGAGCAGAGCCTTAAAACCCGCCTGCTCAAAGTGGTGATCGGCCGTCAGGGCCTCCGTGAGTTGGTACTGCTGCATCACGAGAAAGGAGATGCAATCGGTAAGCTACCAAGTCTTGTCCCGGCGATGCCGAAACCGCTCCACGCCTTGGGCGAAGGCCTCGTGCGACGCCGGCACAACGGTCACCGCTCGCTGCTGCGTGATTCGCTGCAGAAGCGCCAAGAATCGGTCCCGCCCGCGGCCGGTCCCGGAAAGAGCGTTGCCCACCTCCAAGAGGACAAACTCAGTCGTCACGGTTAACCGATGCGGCCGCCGGGATGCCTCGACGGCGTTTCCGTGGTGGCGATCCCGCGGGTTGAGCAGTGCCAGATAGAACGACGTGTCGGCGAATACCGCGCTCACTGTCGCTTGGGCACTCCGTAGAGGTAGTGGTCGTGGTTAACCGACAAATCTTCGGGAAGATCGGGAACCGTTCCGATGAGGTCTTTGAGCTGTTCGTAGAGCGTAGGCGCGGTGGCTTCCTCCTCCGAGACCACTGACGCCGTTGGAAGGGTGATTTCGACCTCAGCTCCTTCCGGAAGCGGCAGCGGCCCATCCAGCTCCACTCTCCCATTCCTAATGTGCCCGCGATAGACCATTGCTCGTGTCTCTGAGTACCTCTTCATCATACGGCGCGGCCGGATGCTCTCTGCCGCTACGAGCGTATTCCTCATAGCATATTAGTTAGCCTGAACCTGACTTCGCTGCCAGGCGGCGTTTGCGGACGGCCAGTTCCGGGGCTTCGCGGATGCAGGTCCAGAGGATGCCCCAGGCCAGCGCCATGACGCGGGAGAAGCTGCGGACGAGGCTTCCGGTGGCCTCGCCGACTTCGGGATAGCCACGGGCGTCGGAGCGGACTTTTTCCCAGTTGTGGAAGAGGCGGCCCCATGAGCTGCGCATGGCCTCGCGTACGCAGCGACGGCCAAGAATGGGATACCAGAACCAGTCGTGGTACAGCACGCTGGCGATGTAGGCCCACGGGGCCAGCCAGGTCTGCAAGGACCATTCCAGGCTCCGCTTGAGCCTGCCCCAGTAAATGGCGTGCTGCATGTTGGCGGCGAAGGTCATGCGGCGAAACGGCCCCACGAAGTTCCAGTTCTCGCCGGTCGCTTCGGCGTCGCCGACGATTTCGATTTGCGCGGGGTCGCCGCAGCCCAGGCCACGCTCGTGGGCGAGACGAATGAACTTCACGTCGCTCAGGGGATCGAAGCCCATGAGCTTGGCGGCCACGGCGTCGATCGCCACCTGGTCACCCGAGGCGAGCAGGACGTTCTTCACGAAGGGCACCATGCATCGCGGGCCCGGGCCGTCGCCTGCAAACGTGCCGTCCATCACCGCGAACACCCCGCGGTGGATGCGCTGCTGAATCATCAGCAGATCGACCAGAGTCTCGTGGATCACCGGGTGCGTCCAGTGACGGTGCTCGTTGAGCAGGCCGCCGAAGGCGTTCTTCATCGCCCCCGTCATGGTGGTGAACACGTGCGTCTTGACCGTCGGCAGATGAATGATGTTCTCTCCGATGAACCGCCGGGGAATGCTGAAGCCCTTGGGATAGACCTTGTTGAGGCAAAGGAACTTGTCGGCGAGATCGCCGACGGCATCGCGAATGTGAATCCACTCTTCGCCCTCGTCGTACAGGTGCACGTTGCGCAGCCCGTGGGCCTCGACCACGCCCACCTGCTTGTTCTCGCGTTCGCCGAGCCGCGCGTCGATCACCACGGTGCGGTTGTGGCAGGCATGCACTTTACTCAGGTCGTAGCCATCGCGCTGCATGGCCCGAATCACGCCTTCCAACTGCCACGGCGTGGTCGATGCCGCCGGGTAGAAGAAATGCCAACTAATGTTGACTTTCAGGGCGGTCTCTGCGTCTTTGGGCGTAGTGCCCTGATAACCGGCGAGGTTCATCACCCGGTGATAGTCCTCGAGCACAGTCTGCGGCGAGGTGCGGACGATGGCGACGAGGGAACGAGTCATGCCCATTGCCAATTGCCGATCGCCGATTGCCAACTGGGCCAACTACGCGCGCCAGGCTCGGCAATTGGCAATTGGAAATTGGCAATTGGCAATCTCCCATCGACCAAGCCCTCAAGTCCGCTGGAAGGGAACAACGTGTGTTGGTAGGCAATCACGAGGGCGCACGCCGCCCACAGGAGGATCGCCAGGGCCATGGCCTTGTCCTTGAGGACGATTTCCGTGGGACCGCTGTAGGTGCCCAGTTCGGTCAGCATGGCGAAGCGGAAGATGCCATAGACCACGATGGGCAGGGTGTAGAACAAGTGCTGCTTGGGGAAAGGCGAGGGATGCCCGCTGGTATCGAGAGTATAGAGAAGGAACGTAATCACAGCGATGCCTGCGGAGACGGAGAGCAACTGGTTGAGCAGGTCGGGGGTGTAGCGCAGCAGCGTGCGGCGATGCAGGCCGATGTCATCAAGATTGCCGATCATGGCGATCTCGCAGCGGCGCTTGCCGAAACCCATGAACAGGCAGAGGGTGAACACGCAGGCGACGAGCCATTCGGAAGTCGGCACGCCCACGGCCACCGATCCGGCAAAGGCCCGCAGCACGAAGCCGGTAGCGACGATGATCACGTCGAGAATGACGCGGCGCTTCAGGACCAGAGAGTACGCGACCGTCAGAGCGAGATAGGCGGCAACGACCGTGGTCACGGCCGTCGATAAGAGAAATGTGGGGATCACCAGCGCCGCAAGGCCCAGGAAGATCGAAACGGCCAGTGCAGTCGCCGGGGAGACGCTTCCGCGAGCGACCGGACGACTGCGCTTGGTGGGATGGCTGGCGTCGGCCATGCGGTCGATGACATCGTTGAGGGCGTAGGTGGCGCTGGCGGCCATGCAGAAGACGATGAAGGCGAGGAAGGTCTGGCCGAGGGCTGCGGCCGATGACAGCTTCAAGCCCGCGGCCGGTCCGGCGAAGACCACCACGTTCTTGATCCACTGCGTGGGACGCAGCAGCTCCACGAAATCAGCTGGCCGGGCCGAAGCGCGGGCCCGCGCCGCCGGCGCCAGAGTGGGCGTTTCGGCGACATCCATGACGGCTGTTTCCTTCAGCGACATTGCGAGCTCTTTCGGCTACTCCTCCGTTTACGGGCCCAACAATCTATCGGGATTGTAGCCGCCACTGCTGCTGAGACACCGTGGGCGCCGTGGCAGGTCTCAGAACCATGGTTATTTGCCCCAATCGAGGCGATGGTCCCACCACGGTGGGCGCCTCGTCGATTGCCCCAAGGGACTGCTCAAAGGGACCGGATCGGATTCGGATGCGTCTTTTCCGCCCGGAGGGCGGTCGAAGGTTGGCAGAGACTTCAGTTCCTGGAACTGGACCTTCCGGTATTTCCCGCCCGGAGGGCGGACGAACGCCGCCCGGGCGGTGAGGATTCAGGGGAACTCCCAGGGCCTGAACTCCCCGGCGAATGCCCGCGCGCATCCGAACGTATGACGATGGTCCGTACTCGAAACCCGTCACTTTGAAAACTGAGAAGCTGCTCAAATCCGGGTCGGCGTTTTGAACCTGAGCTAGGCAGGCCTTCGCCGAAGCAGAGCACACGCTCCGGCCAGCAGCATGACAAGACTGGTTGGTTCGGGAATCACACCGACGCCGCTGCCCACCTTGTCCGATCCCTCACCGTTGGGCCCGATGACCTGAAACCGTCCGACCGCGAAGACGCCCTCGAAGTCCGAGTAGAAATTGAAAAACGCCAGGTTCAGGTCCGCCGCGCTCATGCCCGTGTCACCCAGGGAGAGGACCACGGATTCACGTTCGCCGGCCGCCGGCGATCCTTGAGGATTGCCTCCCAGGAAGTTCCCTTCGGCGGTGAGCACGATGTCGAAGCCACCCGGAGCGCTAAGATGCTGGGGCTCGAAATCGGAATTGTAGGTGATTTCGTCAAAGTAAGCCGCGGTCACGGCAGGCACCAGCGTCGGCGGCGCGATCAGAAAATCGGGCATCTCCAATCCGATCGCCGTCAGGTTCGATCCGATCTTCGGCGAGGTGGTGTTCTGAATGACGATCGTCAGA